>NZ_JACJRC010000022.1 GCF_014697025.1 Alkalinema sp. FACHB-956
GGCGACAGTCTTTACACAGATAATTTTGTTTACCTCTTTGTTTACCGTTCTTACTGATACTAGTGGAGCCACATTCGGGACATTGCATCGGTTTTATCCTCTTTTCATATCCCTATTATGCAACGCCCAGTTTCCCAATCTGCCCCGCAACAAGCACCACCACAAACCATAATTGTTCAAGCTGCCCCCTCTGACAGAGAAGCGATAAAGGAAGTCGAAACAGAAAGAGAACCTGACAAGCCTGTTAAAAAGCCTGTTAAAAATACAGGTAATACTAATGCAACGATCGTTGGTCAGCCTGGGAGTAAGAATATTCGGTCGGGTCCAGGAACTGTATATGATTCAAAGCATATTGCTTATCCGGGCGATCGAGTCCGTGTTTTAGAGCGGAGTATTGATTCTGGTGGTTACACCTGGTACAAAGTCTATTTTCCAGAATCTGGTGCTGATGGATGGATTGCAGGTCAATTATTGAGTATTGATTAATTTAAATTGTCAATTCATTTTTAGCCCCTTTATTATCCATGGTGTGATGAACCGCCCCACAACTCGCCAGCAGAAGCCAAATTCAGGCAATCCAATTCAAACCTTTGGTATGTTTTTACAAAAACATATTAAGTTCATCCTAATTATGGTTTGTAGTGCAACAGTCATTACTGTACTTGGAATGAATGGTCTTCGTTCTGATGTGTCAAGTAGTATTCCTCAGCCAAGTTCACAAGTAACTTCTGTTACTTCTCAACAACCATTGAGAATTGAGCATAATCAGAATAGCTCTGCTCAAGCTCCGGCAGTAAGTTTCGAAAAAATGGTAAAGCCGTCTTCTCCAAAAGGGACGATCGTTCAACCATCATCACCTATTTTTCCTGTTCAGCAGGCTTCACCAGAAATTCCCGTGACTTCTCAAGTTCGAACAAAATTTGGACATTTCCCCTATCAGGAAGCCGACCCAAGTCGTCTGGTAAATGCTGGAAAGTTTGTTCGAGAAAATTATGAACGCTCGGAACTACTCGACCAAGAGGCTTATGAGGCTTTTCAACAAATGAAAGCTGCAGCAGCTTCTCAAGGAGTTTACCTAATGATTATTTCGGGATTTCGTAGCATCACAGATCAAGCTGCTCTATTTGAGAGACAAATTGCTAGAAGAGGAAGTGAATCTGAGGCGGCAAGATCGAGTGCGCCTCCTGGATATAGTGAACATCATACAGGCTATGCTTTAGATATTGCAGATCAGCAGTCAGACACTGATCTTAAAGTTGCTTTTCAAGAAACAGCTGCTTATCAATGGCTAGTTACCAATGCCTATAAGTATCAATTTGAACAGTCATTTCCACTCAATAATCGACAGGGTATAAATTTTGAGCCATGGCATTGGCGATACATCGGACCACCCAGAGCCTCACAAATCTTTGCTGCTGCTAGACAAGCTTCTTAGTACAGTAGCAAAGTGTTTAAGGGGTTGCTATAAGGAGAGAGTCTCATGTACTAGAGAGATGGTTGAAAAGCACATGGCTAGGTTTGCTGACTGACTCGCACGCCAGTTAACAAGGCCCCACATCGTCATCGAACTCTACAGATTGGCCAAAACGGCTACAACCAGATCTGCCTCTAGCCACTCCTGCGATCGACTTCTGGAGAAAATTGCCAAATATTACAGGATTGCAAAATTTTGAAATACGGTTGACAGAACCTTCGTTTGTCCGTAGGCTTGTTTCTCATAGCTGAGTACAACCGTGTTAAACACCCCGATGGAATCAGCTTAAGCTCCCGAAAATTAAGGCGCTACCCAATGTTGATTGAGGCCAACAAAGGGCAGCTAAACCCCCAAGCTGGTATAAGCAGCTGGGCGGTCTGACACGGATTGTAACATTCGATCGGGCCACCCTACTTGTCCTGCGCAAAAGGGTGGCTTTAATTTTTGGGGTTTCTTCCCGTCCCTACAATCAGGAGAAATCCCATGGTCATTAACTTTAATGGAGTCGATCGTGTAATCGATCCCGATCGTAAACCGTTGCAATTTTATCTCTTCGGCACTCGCGAAGAAGTCCAGTCTACAATCAACCAATTGCATGTCCTGCGATTTAGCGATCGAGTTCGTTGGAGTCCACCCGTTCCAGTGGTGGGTTCGGATTGGCAGTACGTCAGCATGATGGAGCGCGATCGATCGGCAGAGTAAGGGCGATCGATCAATTGTCCCGAGGGTTGTCTAAAAACCGGGATTTTTAGAAAATCCCGGTTTTTGAAGAGACACCTTTAGGTTCTAAAGCTGCAAAAAGCGCCTTGCCGCCCAACCCCGCGTTCCCCCGTAGGCCACAGGTACCCAGACTTCCCCATTGGCCGCAAACCGCTGCCCCGCCGTCACATTCACCCGTTGTCCACAGGGAACCGTCCCCAACACCCGCGTCAACCCCGCACTCTGGCGAATATTCACCACCCGAATCGGCTGGGGACACAGCACCAGCACCCCCCGCCTAGGCGTCGATTGCGCCACGATCGGCGTTGCAGAAGGAGCCGTATTCGTTACCGGCCTAGTTTCATTCTTCGCAGATTCCCCATAGGGTGGCACCGAAAAGGTAAACTTCGGCAACTCCAGATTGAGCTTGGTAAAATCAGGATGCCCCACAATCCCCCAAGCCGCAATGCCTAACAGCGTCCCATAGGCCGCTCTATCAAATCCATCCAACTTCTTCTTAGGTGTGACAGGCGGAAATAAAAGTGCGAGAATCGAGCCAATCGTTGGTAATTTCAATGCCCCCATCGTAGTTTCTCCCAATCACTCTAGCTAACTTGATCTAACGCATCCCATTTCCAGGAACCCCATCCCAACTAACCCTATCAAACCGGCCTCCTATCCTGCCTGATTGAAATCACGGAACCATGACCCTACTGCAAGTCCTCGGAGCCACCTTAATTTTTATTGTGTGTCCCTTGCTGGCCTTCCTGCCGGACTGTAACCAATTGCAAGATGGGTTTAAAATTCTACTTAAAATTATAAAAGGATTGGCGATCGTCGGTCTTTCCAAAGTCTTCTTTCCCGCCAACCCCGAATGGGACATGATCGCCCTAGCCGCCTACGCCTTTGGTCGGTACGGGCGTCAGCAGCCCACGGAACTCACCACCCTCTTAGCCGGATTGGGTCTACATCACCCGATCGCTGCTGCCTTTGTCATTCCCTTAACCTTCGTCGGGACAACCCTGTTTCGGTCTCCCCAACAAAGTCGCTGGGTGGCCTTAGCATTGATGATTGTGATGAACGCCGCCTTTCAACCGCGCAACTCTGCCCTCCTCGTGATGACGATCGTGATGGCAGGCGTAGTCAGTTGGGGCGATCAAAAACGAACCGAAACCCTCACCAAAACCGCCAAGAAAACTGAATATCGAGCCTTTCGCCCCGCAGGCACGATCGCCACCTTAGACGATGCCCTCAAACTCCCCAAAGCCGGACACCTAGCCACCGCCCTCGCCTCCCTCAAACGGGCTAGCTTACCGATCGTCTCCGGTTGGGTGCTGTATCCCGGCGACGATCCAGATCCCCTATTCCAACTACTGCAACCTTCCCGCCGAGAACCCGTTATCATCCGGGTTTCCGCCGTTGAGCAACCCAACTTAGATTACAATCTCGAAATTACTAGCATCAATGCCTTTTGGGACGCGATCGTGCAATGTTTTGAAGCCCAACGCAACAGTACCGTTGCCCTCGTCGTTCAACCCAAACTGTGGCCAATTTTTTACGGAACTGCTAGCCCAATCGCCCCAGATACCGCCACCCTAGAAGTCACCGTCTATTCCGAAGGTGCAGCGCCTACAACCCATCAACTCCAGCCCCTTGCTTCAGAAGATGCAACCACTTGGACAAGCCGTTCGATCGCCGAGGACATTCCCCCCAAGCTCTTGCAAGAAGTTGCAAGCCTCAGCGATCGCGCCTTCCAGGTATTCCATCAAGCCTCCGCCAAATTTCCCAGCAAACCCGCGATCGTAGAATGGAGTCACGATGGAGAACGGTTATGGATTACCGGAATTCGATTTGAACTTAAATCACCTTGACCATCAACCCTAACAACACTTGAATCTTCACTTTAACAACAATAGCGAAAGCACAACTGCCTCTACTCCATCAATGAATCGGGATCAAGCCCTTGCGATAGTAGATAAGCCGTAAGCTGCTCTAACTTGCGTTGGGCGGCTGCTTTCTCCTGACGTTCAGCTTGTAACTGCGATCGTAATTCATTAGCAATCATCTCAGGTGTCACTTCTGCCTGCCCCTGGATATCATACCAAGTCAAAATCTCCTGCTCAATTCCGCCAATCATCTGCCGCGATCGGCCAATCCCTAAACCCACTTCCGGCATCCAATAGGGTTCACCCATTTGCAGGTGATAGGCCCCATCAATTAATTTGTAAACCTCAAAGGGTTGATGCCCATCCCGCTGCCAAAACTCAGGATTGTAGATCAGATAATACAACACACCCAAGTTTGCATAAATCTCTCGCTTTTCGTCATATTCTCCCCCCGGACGATGCGACACCATCTGCAACACAAAGCTAGGCACCACATCATTCTCTTCCCAGGTCGCATAGCTACGGCGTGATTTACCACCCTTCTTCCGTTCCACACCCAAACTCAAAAAACCATCCGGCACGATCGGAACTTTGGGGCTAACCCCAGTCGTGTGATAGATCGCCATATCTACCCCAAAAAACCAGTCCATACGACTGGCCCAAAGATTCGTTAGTAGAAATAGAAGCAAATTCGGCAATAAATTCTGATCTTCGTTATCCACAGGGGTATCATCTGAGCAGGGTAACTCTTCGGTCGAAGGCAACGGGGATCTGTAGTTGGACGTAAGCATGGCAAACCAACTCCCGAAGTGAGATGTGATACTCCCAGCATAGAACAATGCAAAAATTCGGTACCGCCCCTCAAACAAACTCTAAAACAAACTCAGTTGCGAAGGCGTTTCGTCAGCCATTAAATTCCACGGTAATGGCGGCACTTCCAGCCCTGCCTGTTCCAACATCGCCTGAAACCGTCGCGCATTCCGGGGTGAATGATCTTCCAACGGACAATGGACAAAGAAATAGGTTTGTTTCCCCTGCGCCACCCAATTCGCAACAATATCAACCCACTCTGCAAAATAATCTAGATTATTCTCAAGAACGGGATGGCTAATGTAACGGACAAAGCTAAAGGGAGCAGTCACGATCGGATCTAGGGGAACATCCGGCTTTTTATTTTGGGAATACTGTTGCGGATTATCCGTCGCACGGTAAATTGCCCGAGTATCCAACAACACTCGCCCAACTTGATGATGGGTCAATAACTCATTCAGCCGATCGCGATAACTCGCTTGAAACCAGCCGATATGCCGTACTTCCACCGCCAACGGAGCTGCCGTCGCAGCCTGCCAGCCTTGAATGAATAACTCTAAATCTTTGTAATAGGCCGGACTATAGCTCGGTGGCAATTGCAGAAACATCACCCCTAACCGATCGCCCAATCCCTGCATCAATGCCAAAAACCGCAAGGCATCCGGCAAATGCGGCAACAAATTGCCCTCGTGCGTCACCGTTTTAGGCAACTTCGGAAAAAATAGAAATCCTTCCGGCGTCTCCGCCGCCCAGCGCTTCACCGTATCCCGATCGGGGATGGAATAAAAGGTCGTATTCCCTTCCACGATCGAAAACCGTCGGCTATACAACTTCAGAAAATCCCGCGCCGCTGCCTTCGCCGGAAACAACTCCCCCAACCACCCCTTATAGCCCCAAATTGCCAACCCCAGGGAAAAACTCATCTCTTGCCCACCCAACCTTAACTGCACCCGAGCATCTGTCCGCCAGTTTAGCGCACCCGCTTCCTCAGTCTATCAAGCACACCTCAGACACACTGTAATCCATTCGTTCATCACCCGCATCCCCTACCGATCCTCTGCCGCCCGCGATCGGCTAGCATAGACGCAGCAATCTCTGGAACCGAAGCGCATGTCACAGGCAGAACAAGAAACCAAAGCATTAATGGCAGAACTGAAAGCCCATGCTTGGATTTTGGGTGGCTTGGTCGGACTGATGTGGGCGATCGAATTTGCGGATCTGGCCCTGGGAGGCCGCCTAGAGTTATTAGGCATCCGGCCCCTGTCGCCTGCGGGCTTGCCCGGTATTTTCTTTGCCCCCTTTCTCCATGCTGGATTCCGCCACCTGATCAGCAATACCCTCCCCTTTCTGGTATTGGGCTGGTTGATTATGGCGCGGGATGTGCAGGAATTCATCGCCGTTTCGGTCATTGCAGCCCTAGCCAGCGGGATTGGGACGTGGCTCTTTGGCGTCCCAGGAACACTGCATATTGGAGCCAGTGGCGTCATTTTCGGTTACTTTGGCTATCTCATCCTCCGAGCCTGGTTTGAGCGCAGCCTCGGCTCTATCTTCATTGCGCTGGTCGTTTTCTCCCTCTTTGGCGGCATGATTTGGGGCATCTTACCCATCCAAATTGGTATTTCCTGGCAGGGGCATTTGTTTGGTCTCATCGGTGGGATTGTCGCGGCCCGCTTGATTTCCTGGATCAACGGGCAAGCCAAACCATTGTAACTAGCCCAATAACGAGCTAAAACTATCGCTGTAGCCCAGACAATTAGGACAATCTTATCTTCACGCGCCAGTCGCTAGATCCGCCTAAATCCCCCGATCTCCTTCGGAGAGGCTACGCCGAGAAAAAGGGGGCCTTTGAGTCAATCAAGCAAAAACTAGAAATTCTAGGAACTTTTCTCCGATTTCCTCCTGTTCCCCCCTTAATAAGTAGGGTGGTTTCATTTAGGGGGAGAAAAGCCATGAGTGAGTATGGAATAGACCTTGTGGAGCTGATTGGTGAGTGCACGAATGCCCTGTGGAATGGTACGGTAAGCTAATTGGCGCACAATGCTAATTACAAAACAGTTCAAGATTGCCCAGGTAATCGGAGCATTGCCCCCAGGCCGAGCAGAATCCTCTTCAAATAAGACATCTCGCACCCAATGGAGTCGATTTTCAATGCCCCAATGCTGTTGAATCTGGGTCAGAAAACGCTCTGCACTCAGGCAAAGACTGCTAATGTAGCCGCTTTGCTCGTGAAACGGTTTGCCCTCTCGCACGCCTGAGCGTTCTACCCAAATCAAACATTCTAGTCCCGCCCACTGGCGTTTCAACTGCATCGGTGCAGCGTAGACAGAGACCTGACGTTGCACTTGGCGATTGTGGGTGAGATCGACCTGATGGGCTTGAGATAAACAATTCCCCCGTTTCCGTAAGCGTTGAACTGTCCGATAAAGCGTCGGTTGATTCGCCTTGAGTCCAATTAGATAATGTTGCTGTTGCTCAGTGATGTGCTGGACTGTTTTTTTTGGCAATGGAGCGCATCTAACGTAAACATCACAGGCTGTCCAGCCAAGCTCTGAATCAACTGACGCACCACTTCAATCTCGCTGACCTGTTTATTATTCATGACCCGTAAACCCAGAACCACTCCACTTTGATGGGTGAAGGCAGCAACGGTGCAGACAAAATTCTGATACGACGCTTGGTAATCTTTTAAGGTACTTTTGATACTTTTGCCATCTAGCGCCACCCAGGTAGGTTCGCTCAGAGGAAAGGCCATCTGACTCCACTGATTAAACAAGGCCAGTAACGGTTCAAACTCGACATGCAACAAGACCCGCCGAAACGTGGAGTAGGACGGAATCCGGGTCTGACTCGGTAAGTCTAACAGCTCACAGAGGCCCGACCAGTGTTGCTGAGCAAAGTCTGCTAAGGGCCGATAGCCTCGATACCCACAGAGGGTTCCGAGCAAAATCAAGATCATGACGAGCCAGAGTTCATGGCGTTTGCCTTTATTTTTTCGGTAGTCTGGGATTTGTTTGAGTGCGTCGATGAGATTCAGGGTGGGAGGAGCAGTCATGATGAAACCTCAGGCAGCTCCTTCCAGTTTCATTTTTATACCCATAAATGAAACCACCCTACTGTTCCCCCCTTAATAAGGGGGGCTAGGGGGGATCGGATCTGTGGCATGGACGAATTAATTTGGATACCACTGTCCTAAATCCATGGGCTGTAGCAATATCCAGCCAGCAATCCACTAAACATTATTCCCTACATTACACAGCGAATTGCCTCCAGCATTGCCCTTGCTTTATTCAGCGTTTCTTCGTACTCACTTTCCGGCACAGAATCCGCAACCAGACCCGCACCCGCCTGCACGCTCACCCGATGCTGGCCATTCTCCATCGGCTGCACAATCATGGTACGAATCGCGATCGCGCTATTCAGTTGCCCCTCAAAATCGTAGTAACCATACACCCCGGAGTACACCCCCCGGCGGCAAGGCTCCAGATCATGGATAATTTGCATGGCCCGAATCTTGGGTGCACCACTCACCGTCCCCGCCGGGAAGCAAGCTTTCAGCAAATCCCACGCCGTTTTATCAGACCGTAAATCCCCAATCACATTACTCACAATGTGCATGACATGGGAATAGCGCTCAATGATCATCAATTCATCCACTTTAACGCTGCCGTTAATGCAAACGCGACCGAGATCATTGCGCCCTAAATCCACCAGCATCACATGTTCCGCAACTTCCTTCGGGTCGCTCAGTAAATCCTGTTCCAAGGCCAATTCTTCCTGGGGCGTTTTACCCCGCTTCCGCGTTCCCGCGATCGGACGTACCGTGGCAATTTTACGATCGCCCTCCGGCGCGTTTTCCGCCTTCACCATAATTTCTGGACTGGAACCAATAATCTGCCAATCGCCAAAATTAAAGTACGACATGTAGGGCGATGGATTGACCAGCCGCAACGATCGATACAAATTAAACGGATCGCCCGCATACTCCGTAGACAGCCGCTGGGAAATCACCACCTGGAAAATATCCCCCGCCTTAATATGCCCCTTAGCTTTCTCCACCGCCTGACAGAAATTTTCCTTCGTAAAATTGCTCGTAATGGCAATCTCTTGGGCGTTGCTTCTGGCGTTGTTCGGTTTCCAATCGAAACGTTTTGCTCGATCGGTAATAGGCGATTCTAATTTCCGCACCAATTCCTTCACCCGATCGCAGGCTTTGGCATAGGCTGTTTGTAAATCCGTATTCGGATCTCGCAAATCGGCATAGGCAATCGCCCACACCTTGCGCTTCACCTGATCAAAAATCAACAAGTTATCGATCTGCATCCACAACCCATCGGGCAAATCCCCTTCCTGGGGCGGATAAATCGTGACCGTGGGCTCAATCCAGTTAATTAACTCATACCCCCAAAAACCAAACAGTCCACCAATACCCGGTGGCAGTTCCGGCAACTTGACCGGGTGGAAGTCGGCCAACCCATTCGCCAAGGCAATAAACGGATCCCCGGTGAATTCATGCTGGGAGCCATCGCGATAGGTCTGCACGGTGCGATCGCCCCGCGCTTCCATAATCCACAGCGGATCGCAGCCCAAAAAGCTGTAGCGACCCACCGTTTCCCCGCCTTCCACCGATTCCAATAGAAAGTTGTAGGGGCGATCGCTACAGACCCGATACCAAGCAGAAACGGGCGTATCTAAATCCGCAACCCACTCTTGGTACACGGGAACAAAATTACCTTGCTGGGCTAACTTAGAAAACTGATTAAAGTCAGGAAAAATCATGGGGTTTCTACTCAAGATCGATGAGACGGCAGACAATGGAAACACAGATGGCTAGTTGTAGCGATAGGGCAAACTATTGGGCGGCATCCGCCCATCCCTTCCATCCGATCGTCCACAGATTCTGCATCACCCTAGTCATGATTGCTGGAGAATTCTACTCTAACGATTGTACGAGTTAACGTCCCAGTTCCCTGAAAAATCTTCCTGCTTCGCGGGATGTCCCTTGCAACCGACTCCATGCAGCAAACCCAATCCCAGCAGCAGCCCCAATCCCAACCCAGAAACCCTAATAAAACCTAATAAAAAATTGTGGAGACACCCTAAAAGAGCATCTCCACAATTATGCTGAGTCCAGCTAGTCAGGCTCTAGAAAGCAAATTACGGATCGATCGTCCGCTTGCCACTGAACTTCAGCGTAGAAGGGTTGGGGTTGGAACCGATGTTACGGGGTACATGGTTCACAATTTCCCGGCCAGCGTTCACCTTTTCAGGGAAGACGCCGTCAGCAGGGTGCAGGTATTGGATCTCACCATTGGGATAAACCCGGTAGATCTTGTAGTTGGTGATTTTAAACTTCGTCTTGAGTTGGGTCCCAAGCGCTAGGCAGTGCTCTTTGCGAGCGAGGTATACCAGGTTCTCACCCTCATGCATGGTTGCCGCACCACCCATGGGCATTTCGAACACTTGGGACTTTTTACTTTCCCAGGTGATGGCATACTTCTCTTCAACCTCAGCCTTGGTCAGCAGGCCGCCGGTGCTGCCCGGAAAGATGGGCGCTTTTCCAGTAAGCGTTTCTGACATGGTTCTCTCTCTAAGAACATTTTCCGCAATTCTACCTTTCAGACTTCCCTGGTTTAGCGAGTTCGTTGGGATCTGTAACAGTTGTTAATACCTATCCAGTTCCTAGGCCGCTTTGTCCTTCCATATAACCCTCCTAGGCCGATCGAAACCCCATTTTCCTTGGGATCCAGAGAACACTCTACAGAATGATCCTTAGGATTTATTAATCGTTTGGCAATCATCTGTAAAGGAGCCAGGTCGGGATTCAGGATCGATTGATCTGCCAGTCATCCCTAAGCGGCCCTTAGTCTTTGCTTAAACCTTCGTGACAAGGCCTATGACGAGCCCTGTGACAAGCTTTGTCATAAGCCTTGTCATCAGCTTCGGAATAGCTTCCATCAGCCTCGGTTAATAACCTCGGAGCCGCTTCACCAAGGTTTCCAGCCGATGCCGTGCTTGGGGCAATTTCTCAATGACCGTCGGACTGAGTTCCCGTGCCATGGGGATGGGCGATTCCAACGGATATTCGTTGCCATAGCCCAGCATTCCTACAGTGTTACGCATCCGATCGGCCAAAAAGAGGGCGATCGCGCGATAGAAGTGAGCAGCGAAGTCTCCATCCTCTTCCAGTTTGCGCTGCAATGACTCCCGAGGAATCGCAAAGACTAAGCTATCGCGCTCCGCAGTCACCGTCGCCATGGGGGGGCGGGCGTCTAGGAACGAGATTTCTCCCACCACATCCCCACTGGTCAGTTGAGACACCTCAATCCCTTGATGGGACTCGATCGTAACTTTGAGGAGACCGCTCAACACGATATAAAAGGCATCGACGGGGTGACCTTCTTCAATGAGCTGGGTGCCTGCTGGAAGCTGCTCCTTCCGCCCCACGTACAGCATCCAATCCATATCGCTATCACTCAATTCTCCCAACAAGAAGAATATTTTTCGCATAGGGCTGGCCGAGAAAGACAACTACGATGCGCGGCAAAAATTGCAGCAGAGGCAGAACATTATGGATCCTACCCAAGGGCTAAACCAACATCCTTCCGATGAATTTTCCGTAATCCAATGATAAATCCTCCGTACTTTTGTCCAATAGCCTTTCCCCCGTCAAGCCCCATGACTGGGTCTCTAGTTCAGAAATACCTAGTAGACAATTTGCGAGTCTTCATCCAGTATCAACAACAATCCTACGCTGCCCTAAGATAGGATCCCTAAGGTCATAAACCTATGACTTGCGACCATTGGTCTAGGACTCAGATCGGAAAGTTCGAGATCTGAAAGTTTAGGATCTGAAATTCTGAGTGGCAGCGTAGCGGGAAGCATCCAGCCCATTGATCACCCATTGATCATTAGATGATCAGTCAACTGGTGCCATCCTTGTTCTTAAAGTCTATCGAGGTTGAGACTGACGGGGGGCGATTACATAGAAAATCTTCTGATTTACTGAAAAGTCAACCCACGAGAATCCCACCCGTTCAGCCTCTGGCAAACGTCTAATGGCAAACGTCTAACCTCCATTGGCTAACGGCCCTTCGCAGTTAACGAATCGCGTAAAGATCGCTGCCACCTTTGAGGGAGAAATGTAAGGAGTGCGCTAAATCCTTGCTAGAGCGGGTTGTAAATAACAGCAACCCCAAAAGAGAAAGCCCCGCAGAAATCCCAAAAACACCACGATAGCCCACAAAATCAGCCAGTCCGCCCACTAGAGGTCCCGCCAGAAAAACCCCAAGATCAAACCCCGCAATACATAGGCTAAAAATCCGTCCCCGTTCCCCAGGATTCGATCGATCGGCCAACAGCGTGATTGTAATGGGGAGTAACGTACCTCCACCAATTCCTTCCAGGAGTCCGGCCAAGATAAACAGATCGTTCCGGGGAGCCAACCACAACATCAACATTGAAATGCAATAGCAAGCGAGTCCCAGGGTAATAAAGCGCCCTCGACCGTAGCGATCGCTATTCCTTCCGGCTAAAAATCGCATCAGGAAGCTGGTCATGGCAGCAGAGGTATAAAACGTACCTGCTGTGACCGTCAGTTGAGTTTCGCGCAGATACAAGGGCACGAAAATACTGAGAATGCCAAAGGCCATACCCACAATCAGCAGGGTCAGCGTCGGAATTCGCAGGCGATCGCTCCAGAGAATCTGCCAAAATGGTTGCCCCTGGGAAGTCGCCACAGCCCCAGCGGGATAGCCTTCGGAAATTACCGGGGCCGTCTCCAACACCGATGGTGGCACTTGAGGAGATGCCCCGGTAGGCTGAACTGACCTAGGTTGGGGCTGGGTCGCAGCAACGCCCCCAATACCCAGGCCAAAGATTAAACTCAAACCCGCGATCGCACTGGCAGCCAGAAAGCAAAGGCTATAGCCCCATTGATGCAGCAACCAATCACCCAACAACGGCCCCAACGCCATTCCAATCGGGGTCACCAAGGTCATGTAACCAATCACTTCCCCTCGGCTCTGGGGCGGGGCGATGTCCGTCACCAAGGTACTGTAGGCCGTAGTAAAGGCCGCAATACTCAGTCCATGAAACACCCGCACCAGCAAAAGGAGTTCCTTCGGCTGGGTCAGAAAATATCCCAATGGCGCGATCGTGGCCGCCACAATCCCAATGAGAAGGACTAATTTGCGGCCTCGATGATCGGCCAAATGTCCCATGTGCGGACGAAAGAGCAACAGTCCAACGGCAAATGCAGCCATCACAATACCTAGTTCTTGAGCCGTTGCCCCGTTATCACGGATGTACAACGGCAAGACGGGCAGGAGACTAGCCATGCACATCCAAAATAAAAGTCCACAGGCAAATAATGCACTCAGACTACGGCGAATAGAAGGCGAAAGCTGCGCAATAGCACCCATGGTCAAGCAATAGCACCCATCAGCAAAGGTTTCAGTCTAAAAGCTCAGAGAGTCAAGCAGTTCAGAGATTCAAACAGTTCAGAGGTTCAAACAGAAGTTCTAGGATAGCAACTTAACTTAACAGTTGACAGAATCCCGGATAAATTCGCTTGAATAGAAAAATGAGCAGCAGACTGAATCCTCGGGCAACCATCCCATGATCTGCCTAGAGGGCATGTCCAGCATGGAGGGTGTTTCTAGAAAGTCCGATGGAATGCATGGGAATCAATCAGAATCTAGACACAATTGAAGGCACGATCGAATTCGATCGCGATCGGGGATAACAATGCTGCCAGAAGCAATGCAGAAATCATATAGAAAGGATGCAGAAATAAGTCTCTCTTCAAAAGAATATTGCGATCGGCAATCCATTTCATACACCAAATTGATTCCATACAAAATAAGTCCAGGCCATGGAACCATGACCTGGACTCGGTTTTAATATTCTAGCCTTCTATAAAATACAGTTCCCGCGATACAGCTTAAGAACTGTACAGCGTAAGAACGACTTGGCCAGAGGTTTTCATCAGAAAAACTAAACTTTTTGCTATCTATTACTAGGTTAATGGGGAGAAAACGGGAATTGTTGAAATCTATACATAACTTTAGGAAAGTCGCAAATTTTCGTTACAAGTGACCAGGCTTGGCTCCCCGCTTGGCTTTGCGCTTCCAGCACCTATCTCCCCATCCCCTTAGGATTTGATTGGTACGAGAGGCCCTAAGGCCATCGTCTTGCTCCATCAATGACCCTTCTCAGCCGAGATAACCACTTTCACAATACCTTTGAAAATGTAGCCTACAATGCAATTTAGGCCGGAACGGTATCGCGAGAACAACTGCAAAGCGGAAGGTTTCGCCCCAGCGACTCTACTGATTACCCAATTCTTTGGAACGGTTAGATGCGGCGCGCACGGCTTCAATTAACGCCGATCGCAGTCCCTGTTTCTCCAACTGTGCAATTCCCGCGATCGTCGTTCCACCCGGACTCGTAACCCGATCCTTGAGTTCTCCCGGATGCAGTCCTGATTCTTGTAATAATTGCGCCGTGCCTAACACAGTTTGAATGGCTAATTGCAGCGCGATCGGTCGGGGCAATCCTGCAGCCACACCACCATCGGCCAAGGCTTCCACCACGAGGGCCACATAGCCTGGGCCAGACCCCGACAAACCCGTTACCGCATCCATGAGCGACTCTGGAATTTCAATCACACTCCCGACCGTCTCTAAAATGGTGCGAGCCCGTTCGACGTGGTGAGGTTGGCTATGCTGTCCTCGCGCGATCGCGGTGACGCCAGCACCCACCTGCGCGGGAGTATTGGGCATGGCCCGTAGGATGGGTTGCTCGGGAAAAGCGGCTTCTAATTGTGCGATCGAGGTTCCCGCTAGAATCGACAGCAGCACCGCCGATGTATGTGGCAAGGAGGCTGTCAGCTCAGTTGCAACCTGAAAAAAAATCTGGGGCTTAATCGCCAGCAAAACGACATCACTCGCGAGGGCCGCTTCGGAGTTCTTTGAAGTGACTTGAACCCCGTACTGACTTTGCAAAAAGCTGCGACGATCGCCATTCGGCTCACTGACCAAAATTTCGATCGGTTGATATACAGATTTCATAATGAGGCGGGATATGAGCGCCTCGCCCATTACCCCGCCTCCAATCATGCCTAATTTAACCAAGGTCGTTTCGCTGAATAACAACTCTAAGTAACTTCCAGAAGGAACTCCTGGCAAAGCAACTTAGCCGCTATTACTGTACCATGCGAACTTGTTCCGTAGCCCAAGTGGGAGCTGCTGTCGTTGCGGGACGAGCAGGCCGTGCCGGTTGGGGCTGAGGCACTTCATGAATCACGCCGGACTGAGTGCTCACTTGGACACAACTGGGGGTGAAGAGGAAGATGCTTTCACCAATGCGTTCTTGGTGACCATCGATCGCGTAGGTACCACCAGCCACAAAGTCTACCGCCCGTTGCGCTTGGTCAGGGTCCATAATGGTGAGATTGAGAACCACAGACTTACGTTCCCGGAGAGATTGGATCACCTGGGGCATTTCCTCAAAGGAACGGGGTTCCATCACAACCACCTCAGAGATTCCATTTGCGGCACCCGGCATACCAATTACATTACCCATAGGGACTGTTGCAGCAGAAGTAGTATTTGTCGTAGCAGATTCAGTACTGGTCAAAGAAGAACGATCGCGGAAACGACGACGAGAGCGAGCATCATCTTCTTGAGCAGAAGCTGTGTTTTCTTCTTGGTAGAGATCCTGGTACTCTTGCCCATCCATCTCGTCGTACTCGTACTCGTAATCCATGGATTCGTTAAAACCAACAAAGTCACGAAGCTTACCGAAGATACCCATTATTCACACTCCATTACAACCAGAAACCACAGGGACAACACTTCATCTATTAAATAGATGCAAAAGTCTGTATAGACAGATACATCAGAAACCAAAATTTAAGAGGGAATACCCAAAACATGGAACACACTGCATCTCAAATCAATGGCCAGACCCCAGATAATTCTTTAGATGCACACCTGACCTGATTGAGGAGTAGAGTATATCGCCGTTGAATACTTCAGATCGAGTCGTGCAGAACAAAACAACTGAGTATTTACCGTGCGTTAAAGTTATACCTTACCTCAGGGGTTTGATCAATCCGTTATATGCCCATTGACAATTTCTTGAAAACCTGAATTTTACAAGTTATCTAGAAAAGCTGATAAGCAAATTTAGGCCAATCATGGAACCAGGTCAAATCTGCGCAGTCAATTGCTTTACAAACAGCAACAAATGAGTAGCCACTTCACTCAGAGAGATGAAATGCAAGTGTACTAGCTTGGCCTCCTTGAAACAAAAAAATGAATGATAAGGTTCAACTGCATTTTTACCTTTAAGAACAACATTCAACAGCACTGTAATAATTTATTCAGAATGCCGTGAACCTTGGTCTTGCAAGGAATAGAAAGATAACGTTCAACTTACATTTACAACGTTCCTAACCCGGTTTATTGACAGGCTCATCATCTCTACCGGATAAGTGATCTGCCCATCAAGAAATCAATCTTGTTACAGCAGACGAGCTTGCAGAAACTCGAAAGCTGACGTTAAATCACTAAGCTGTGGGTTAATGATTTATTCGATCGCCGCTTGAGTAAATCATGAGGATTGTGACTTGCACAATTCCAAGGTATTGACTCAAAGGGGGAACACCAGTGCACTCCAGGAACCGGTTGGGCGTTGTGGACAACAATCTAGCACAAAAAATCTGAACGGTCTACTAGATATAGAGATTTTTTGGACTTTTTTCTGAAGAACACGCCAGGGGTAGCGCTATCAACGCAAAACGCAGGGTTAGGGCTGCTGTGATCGATTATCGAAGAGAATCCGACCAGGCCGAATCATTGTAGCGCCAGATGCGATCGCAAGTTGATAATCTTCAGACATTCCCATGGAAAGTTCCCGAAGATTGAGGCGCGGCCAAGCCTGCTGATTGATGGTGGTGGCCAAGTCACGGGCCTGTTGGAACAACCCGCACAAATCTGCTTCAGATAACCCCAGCGGCGGAATCACCATCAGTCCAGCAATATGAACCTGGTCTAGCTGGTTCAGTTGGGGCAGATCCGCCAGTAGTTGTTCCACGCTCCAGCCAGATTTATTGGGATCGGGTCGCAATTTAACTTGGAGACACAGGTGGGGGGGAGACGCTAATGCCCCCGCCAAACGATCGATCCGCTCCGCCAGCTTCAGGTTATCCACCGAATGAATCCATTGAAACCGTTCTAACGTTTTGGCCACTTTATTACTTTGCAAATGACCAATAAAATGCCAAGTCACATCCTGGAGGTCAGCCAATTCCGCTTGCTTTTGCACAGCTTCCTGTAACCGACTTTCCCCAAAGTGGCGAAGTCCTGCGGCATAGGCAGCTCGCATTTGTTCCACGGACGCTTGTTTGGTCACCGCAATGGTGGTGACATGGGCAGGAATGCTCTGCTGAAATTGGCAAATGTGATGGACAAGCAAGTCAAAGGCGATCGGCTCCATTCGGGTTGAACTATTGATTCGAGTTGAACTATTGATTCGGGTTGAACTATCTACATGACGAGGAGACGAGGAGACTGAATCGCACTCAGGGACTCAATCATAGGAGCCCTAGCGCAGCCAATCCCGGTGGAATCTTGACTGGGATGGAACGCTTCACTGAGATGGAAACTTCACTGAAAGGTTTGCCGATGAACAGCAACTAGCTGAGTATATTCTTGCGGAGTTCCTTGACGACGTAGCCATCGCATACGGTTCTCGACCAGAATTTTGGCATCTGCTCGACTGATAGAGTCAAATTGCAACCCGCCGGACCCGTTACTGACGATGAAAAAGAGTCTTTGAGCATACAAGGTCGTAAACAGTTCCTGGTGCTCTTCAATCAAACAGACTCGAAACAGCAAACCAAAGGTGGGATGGTTGAGATAGGATTCAATGCCCATTCAAGAATATTGTCGCGAAAGGATGAATACCGAGAAGACAGTTACAACCGTAACCGTTTTCGATTCGTTTTCGATTGAAAACTTAAACTTAAAAATTGTAAATAAAAAATGCGCGACTGCTCAGATAATTTCGCCGCTAGGCGGGAAATCACTGCTAGATGGGAGATCCAACACGACAACCGCACCATCACGACCCACTGCCAGCTTGCCTGCGATTACTTGAATCCCTTTAATCCATTAATCCACGGTGAGCCCAGTTTGGTGAACCCACCCGCAGAACCCATGCATCCCTCGGGGCGGCTGGAACGCGCTTGGCGCAATGATCCCCGGCTTGTTCACCAAGCTTAGTTTAACTTGTCGTAGGCGATAGCAAAAAGGCCAACAGTTCGCGATTCACCGTCTGAGGGGCTTCTTGCTGAATCCAATGGCCACAGTTAGGAACAAATTTGAGCTGGAAGGAAGCGCTTACCACTCGCCGTAAGTCCTCAGCCAACGATCGGCTTAACACCGCATCTTCATCACCCCAAAGCACCAAAGTCGGAGCGGTAATCGGCGGGGTTGCGGATCCCCAACCTTTGATCCAGGTCATCGGAGAGAGAAATTGGCGGTAATAACTGAGAGCGGCGGCGATCGCGCCGGGCTTTTGAAGGGCTGCTTCGTACATCCTCGTGTTTTCCTGCGTGAAGACCCCCTTGCGAACGGCCAGTCCTCGGAAAACATTCTGAACGAATTCCTGAAGATTATTTTGAATCACCCATTCCGGCAATCCAGGGATCTGAAAGGCAAAGAGGTACCAACTACGCTGCAACTGATCCAGATTGCGGGCCAGATAGGGCAAAAAGCGTTGGGGATGGGGAGCGCTCAATATGGCGAGGCGCTCCAGCGACTGGGGAAACTGCTGGGCAAAATTCCAGGCGATCGCGCCGCCCCAGTCATGGCCAATAACATGGGCACGGCCATATCCCAAGGTTTGAATCAATCCCTGGATATCTGCCGTTAAGGTCGCGAGATCATAACCACTGTCGGGTTTGTCCGAGTCGTTATAGCCCCGTAAATCAGGCACAACGACCCGAAAATGCTGAGCCAAGGCCGGGATTTGATATCGCCAGGAATACCAAAATTCAGGAAAGCCATGCAAAAGGACAACCAGTGGACCGTCTCCCTGTGTCACACAGTGAAGACGGATCCGATTAGTCTCAACAAATTGATGATGCCACACGAGATGATCCCAATAAACAACCCGTGCGATCGCCGTTAAGAAGACCTAAATAGCTGCTCCAATCAATTGAGGCTCGGCAGCCTGAAACGGAAACTTGATCAGGTCAGCCAATTCTTGAAGTTGGCTAATGGCTTCCGCCCCTTCCAGCTTCATAAGTTCCCGATCGTCTCGCATCTCTGTCCAAGTGATGCCATAGTCCGAAACCAGGAACCGAATTAAATGATTCTCTCCCAAGCTCACCATAAAGGAGGCACTATTCATTTCACCGCCGCAGGTATAGCAGGATGCTAGATAGCCGCGATTCTCGAGAACGATCGCCAGTGCTTGGAGGTTCATCACAAGATCCTGGACGAATTGACGATGTTGATCTGCAAGTCTTGTGAACACAGTGGGACTCCATTCACCACTAACAATTCTAAAACTTTTCTTAAGATTCTCACTCTAACCTGAGAACCAATCTATTGAACTCCGTGGATGAATAAAAGTAAGGTCAAAAATATTACAAACCCTAGTGTCCTACATCCTAACGCCATCCGGATAAAATGTGGCGTATTCAATGTAACAAACCCTCTGAAAGTCGCTCTGGATAACAACTAGAGAGATTCCAGCACCCTCCATTCTTTAGGTCAACAAGACTCGGTAGCTCTTGTCACCATCAATTCCTTCAATGAGCCCTATAGGAAATTGTGATGGGAATTGTGATGAACGATAGGGGCTGATGGAGGAGAGCGAGGCAATTATCCCAAGGCGAAAGCACCATCACGATCGAGCGTATTAGGACACCTGAAAAAGGGGTATACCGTCAAGCATACCCCCTAGGTTCTGAATTGATTACAGGATCGTGAGTAAATGACCGATTGATTACAGGATCGTGAGCTAAATAACCGTGAGCTAAATAACCGTGAGCTAAATAACCGTGAGTTCAGCTGCCTACTGCGAACCCAAAGGTTGAGGGCATTGCGCCCATTGCGCAGGACGACCAGACTAGTAACCCAACCTGCCACCAAACCAGCGACCCAACCAGACTATTGCAGACCCGTTAGCTGCCACCAACCAAAGGCTGGCCCAATAAAGCGAATCGTGACCCAACCTGCCACCAGGATCCCGATCCCGATCCAAGCACCGGTGATCGTAATCCGATTCAATTGTTCCGCTTGGGCCTTGGTTACAGGCAGCCAAGGCAAGAAGCGCTCTTCTTTCCCATAGTTTTCTCCAAGGGTTTCTTTACGTCGTTTTGAATCACCCATAGGTTTCCTTGCCATTACACTGAGGGTCTAATAGCTTTCTATTATCCCGCACTGCTTGACTTCGTCGAGTGCGGCAGAACGTTCGATCGTGCCCCCCTAAGCCCCCAGCGTGTCTTCGTCCCAAGGGGTTTCCAGGTAACTGATGCGAGCAAAGGGACTCAGAGCCGCTAACACCTGTTGCCCATAGCTACGGTGGAGAACTCGACTATCGAGCAATGCCACCAACCCTTGGGCATCTCGAATCGGGGAAATGGCCCGCTGAAGCTCCATCAGGGCCGTGGGCAGGAGATAGAGCCGAAACCAATCCTGACGATTTTTTTTGTAATAGTTAACCCGACCCGCAACCAAAGGATGTTCTAGGGAAGGAATGGGCAAGGTGGCGATCGCGATGCAGGTCGGCGTAGGTAAAGCCTGTTGATGGGTTTGCCAAAACTCCCAGCCACAAACCAAAATGCTGTATTCATCTAGGCTGGTGCGTTCGACTTGGACGCGCGAGCCAAATTCTGCGGCCAAGACCGATCCCACCTGGCTCCGCAGCGGTGTATCTCCTACAAGCACGACGGCAGGGCCTTGGGGAGCATGGCTCAGGAGGTAGCGTAATTCCTTCAGGAGGCTCGTTTGGAACTGGGGGGTGTTGGGCATTGGCATGCCGTCCGGTTGATAAAGCTGCACGATCGCATCCTGCCGATCGGGGGAGAACTTGAGGCAGGTTAAATCGCCCAAGCCTACGGTTTGACGATAGATCGTCGCTTCGGTTTCTAGATCCAGAGCGCTCCCAATTAACACCGTTGGCTGGGTCAGCCAGAGAGGATCCAAAAACGATCCCACTTCCGTAGGACTACTATGTAGAGAAAACGTCCCTTGGCTGCGGTGAATCGTGGCCCAAGTCAATCGGTGGCTCTGCTGCAATTGTTCAAACAAAAGCTGCCAGGGGGGGGGCACCATGGCTTGACTTCCTTTCGCCAGCTGATGGAGATCTTGAAGTAGCGATCGCTCCGGGTCATCCATCAAATAACACTCGTAGGGATTGGCAGGACGATGGAAAATCGCTCGAGTTAAGCCAACCCGAATATCGCGAATCGCATCCATTTGGCTGGGGATCGCTAACATTAAGCTGTCCCACTCAGTGGCCGGAAGGTGGCTAGTCAGCACTTGGCGAGTCCAGGTTTCCAAGTCATCCACCCCATCCATCACCGTGGAAATCCCTTGAGGAAATCGGCCTTCGTGGTAGAAGCGATCGCGCAACCAAGATTCTGGCGTGGTCAGCAAAATCCCCTCAAAGGTTCCCTGGGGCCAACGATCGCCGACTTGAATCGGTTTAGGTTGCGCAATCCACTGTTGCAGTCGAGGTAGCTCGACCCGCAGCAAGGGTTGATGTAAGCGTTCCGGCGTGACCAGGAGCACTGGGCCTTTCCAGAGCAGCAACGGCAACAGATAACTCAGCCGATAGGGAGCAGGAAAACCCGTCGTTGTTCCCGTTTGGATGAGGGCACTTCTCCCTAAGCGCAGGGCACGAGCAACTAACCGTGCCATCGTCAAATGATGTGCCCAGTGGGGTTCTCGCTGCTCTCGCAGAAAGGCTCGCAGTTGCTGATGAACCTCGGCTTCGATCACACAGTTGTACTTAATAGATTGAAAGAGTATTTGATCATTGTGGCACAGCGTCTAAGGAAACTACGCCATCCCACCTGAAAGCACCTCGATCGGGTCGGCCAGTTCTAACCAGTCTCCATTTCATTGGTCGGACTCATCCCATGGGCTTACCTTAACGCCGACTCCGACGGTTGCCAAAGGACGATCGCGATCGCGAAGTCCCAGATCCAAACGATCTCGATCGCTGGCTGCTGCCAAAACTACTGTCCGACCGTTTAGGTGTGGTTTGGCGGGACGGCTTCAGGTTGCTGGAACCGTAGCCGGAACCCGTTGAGCGATCGCGATTTTGCAGCGATCGATTGGGAGAACTGAAAGAATTATTGGGAGAATTGCTGCGTCCAGTACTGCGAAAAGCAGTGCGATTGCGGACAGCAACGGGATCCTGCTGATAGCGATCGCGGTAGTTGCGCACAGCATCATTGGCACTGGCTCCATAGCCCCCATACCCCGTCATTGCAATCCCCGGTTGATATTGGGGTGGCATGTAATGTTGCGGACGGAAGAGCATACTGCCGATCGCCTGCCCTGCCAAGTTACCCGCCAAGCTACCGGCAAAGGGACTCCAAAAATTCGATTCTTTTTGCACGACCACCGTTTCAGTACGCCCCGTATTGGGATTGGTTTGCTGTTCCGTCACACTGTGGATGTACTGGATTTGGAAGTCTTCCGTCAGGTAGAGCGCAGGTTGGCCATTTTCCACTTTGAGGAAACTTTTTTCACCCGCTTTCATTTGCTCATCCGTCAGCCGTGCCATGGGGACATTCTCCAGTTGCAACGCGGAGCCATACCCCTGAGGCGCATTCAGCACCATCAGTCCATAACGACCATCTACATCGTTATAGGTCGCCTGCTGCAAAGGATATTGACCATCCGGTAGCATTCGCTGGTTTTGCAGTGGGGGTTGGCTCGCGCCATTGGGATTTGCCGATCGCACTTGACTTGATTGATTCGTTGGTTGATTAGCCTGAGGCAGGGATTGGCTCGTATTAGCCTCACAACCGATCGTCATACTGCCAAACAAAACGATCAATGAGAAAAGGACAAGTCTACGAAACATGGGGTCCTCTGAAAAAGAATATGTTTAAAACAGGAAGGGCGATAGGAGATGAGATCCCTGGAACCAGCCACGTCTGCACAACTCAGAACAGTGGCAAACAGCACAAACTGATACACGCAAGCCTATGAGCACAAATTCATAGCGGAATCAATTCGGGAAATTGTTGCAAAACTTGATCTTCCGTCAGCTCATCCCCCATTTGGGCCGGTGAGAAATGAACTTGGATCGCCCGTAGACGATTCTGCTCGACTAAGTTCGTCAAACTAAGTAAGCCTTGTTTTAATGCATTCAAATCGGCGAGATCCGTTTCCAGATGCGGATCTTCCCCCTCAAAAGCGACGGTGATCATCACCACCAAATTGTGGCTAATGGGAAGGGACAAGGGGGTATCTGCGGCGGGTTCTTCTGGTGGCAAGTCACTCAAGTACCGTTGGGCTGAATCCATAAATAACTCGTTAACCAATTGTTCAGCTTCACCCTCGGACCAAAACACGTCACCCTCGTTGGCCGCAGCATACCAATAGGTCTGGTGTTGCAGTAGGCTCTGACAAATTTGGATTAAACCACTGCCTAAGGTGGCCAAATCCCCTTCTGCAAAGGCCGCATTTCGTCCTGCCTGGTTCAGTACACCCAGTAACGGGGTAACTTCTTGCCCTTTGAAGTGGATAAACAACCGACAGACCACCAGTCGATCGCGGCCAGTCAGGGAATTGAATCGATCGTGCCAGGAATTCATTGCAAAATTTACCGTACTAGTTAACGTACTGACTTAGCAGATTACTTATCGCGGATTACTTGTCGCGGATTATTTTCGATGGCCGTTGCTGCAATCAGCTTCATATCAAACTTCATATCAAACTTCATACCAGCAGTGTAGATCTCGCTTGAGGGAATGACCATAGCGGTTAAACGAACCAACCCTCTGAGCGGTTTAGCGACTCTGGGCCGGTTTCGAACTGGATTGCAGAACTGGATTGCAGAACTGGATTGAATTTTTTGTTCCAGGGTTTTAATAGCTTCCTACAAATCATGAACTTTTCTCAATGGGGTGCAAGGTTAGTGATATCTAGAGAAATACCGCCTTGAAATTGAGCCGATCGCCACTTCAGTGCTTCCTAGTCCCTTCTGGACGAACCATGGTGACATGGTGACTAACGCGAGGGGTGACGATGGCACATTTTCTTCATTCACTTCACCGACGTTCTTGGAACCTGTGTCCACTGACGCCCTACAGACTGATTTTCGATCGATGTATTCGGTGGTTGAGAGATTGATATGACGTTTTCACAGTTAAAGCGGTTGCTGGTAGGAGAATCGCTACCAACCAGTGCCCACGCAGAAGAGCGCTTAACCAAAGCCGCAGCCTTGGCAGTGCTATCTTCCGATGCCCTTTCCTCCGTGGCCTATGCGACCCAGGAAACCCTGTTGGTCTTAATGGCTGCGGGAAGCAGTCGCCACGTTTTGGGCTGGTCTCTGCCGATCGCCCTCGCGATCGTGATCTTGTTGATCATTGTCATGGTGTCCTACCGTCAAACCATTCGGGCCTACCCCAAGGGCGGGGGATCCTACATTGTGGCGCGGGAGAACTTGGGACTCTACCCCGGCCTGATTGCTGGAGCCTCATTAATGATTGACTACATTTTGACGGTGGCTGTCAGCGTCTCAGCGGGGATTGATAACTTGGTTTCCGCCTTACCTGCGCTACGGCCCCTGACCGTGGACTTATGTTTGATCTTTATTTTCCTGCTGATGATTGCCAATTTGCGGGGGGTGAAGGAGTCGGGGCGCATCTTCATGGTGCCCACCTATGCCTTTATTGGCAGTATTTTTCTGCTGCTAGGAATTGGATTTTTTAACCAACTCACTGGCAACATTACCCCCGTTCCCCCACCGGCGGAATCCATCCACCACATTGGCGAAGAATTGAGTTTATTCCTAGTCCTGCGGGCTTTCGCAGCGGGATGTACAGCCTTGACAGGGGTGGAAGCCATTTCCGACGGGGTGCTGGCCTTCAAACCACCGGAATGGAAAAATGCGCGACAAACCTTGTTGGCGCTGGGGATTATTCTCGGCATCATGTTTCTGGGCATCACCTACCTCGCAAACCTCTACCAAGTGGTTCCCGCAGACAAAGGCGAAACGGTGCTTTCCATTCTGAGTCGGCAAATTGTTGGAACCAATTTTCTGTACTACTTTATCGTCCTGTTCGCGACGCCAACCATCCTGTTACTGGCTGCCAACACCAGTTACGCAGACTTCCCTCGGCTTTGCTATTTTCTAGCACGGGACGGATTTTTGCCCCGGCAGTTGTCGCTGCTGGGCGATCGCTTGGTTTATTCCAATGGCATTTTGTTACTCAGCTTGTCGGCAGCATTATTGGTGATTATGTTTAAAGGGGATACTACTGCCATCATCCCGCTGTACGCGGTAGGGGTCTTTACATCCTTTACCCTGTCCCAGGCGGGAATGGTACGCCATTGGTTTAAGGAACAATCAAAGGGTTGGCAGGTCAGTGCTTGGATCAATGGCATTGGAACTTTGGCAACGCTGTTGGTGTTGGCGATCGTCATTTGGACGAAATTTGCCCTAGGGGCGTGGGTGGTCGTGTTTGCCATTCCCTGCCTCGTCATATTTTTTGGCAGTATCCACCGCCATTATCGTTACGTAGCAGATAAGTTAAGTTTGGCGACCCTCACCCCAAAACAATATGTCGCAAAACCAGCGACGACAGCCGTGTCCCATCCGGCGATCGTGATTGTGGGGCAAGTCCATCGCGGGACGATCGAAGCCTTGGACTACGCCCGTGGCATTGCTGACAAGATTGTGGCCGTTCACGTGGATATCGGGGGAGACAACGAGAAGTTCCAGCGGGATTGGCAAACCTTTGCACCAGATATTCCCCTTAAAGTCCTCCCTTCGCCCTATCGATCGGTCGTAGAGCCGATCGTGGACTATGTACGGGACTTTGAAGCTCGCTATCCCGGTGTTTTAACCACGATTATTATTCCGGCCTTTGTGACTCGACGCTGGTGGGAAGAGTTGTTGCACAACCAAACAACCCTGTTCTTAAAAAATGCGCTGCGAACGAAGAAGAGTCGGGTCATCACCACGGTGCGCTATTACCTGTAGTCAACCTAGTCAACCTAGTCAATCTGGTCAACCTAGTCAGCCTGGTCAGCCTGGTCAATCGATAAACCGACAGGTCAATTGTTTCAATCCTTGAACAAATGCAAACTTGAACAAATGCAAAAAAGGAGGCTATTACAGCCTCCTTACTGTTATTACGGGCTTTTAATTACGGGTGATTGAGCACCCCAGCCCAAGACTCACTGAATGACTCGCTAGATGACTAAATCTTGATCTTGCTACAGCAGATCATCCTCATCTAAGTCATCATCCTCGTCATTCCGGTTAATGCTGCTGTCGTCAATCAGTTCATCATCATCCAGAATGGGCGAAAAACCGCTGGCAAATTCACCCCCCTCTCCTTCTCCAGAGCCAAAGCTCTCGAAGCTGAAGCTGGGCCGATCTTCAAAGCTTTCTAAGCCATAGGCCCGAGCCGTACGATCGTCGAGAACGACATCCGTCAGATCCGCATCATCATCCAGCATCTCAAAGCTGAGATCGATATCCTGAGGGCCACCGGATTCTTCATAGGCGTTAAAGCCGGTACCCGCTGGAATCAGACGACCAATGATGACGTTTTCTTTCAGACCGCGCAACCAGTCAGACTTCCCTTCGATCGCCGCTTCCGTCAGAACCCGCGTGGTTTCTTGGAAGGATGCCGCCGAGATGAAGCTGTCGGTGTTCAAGGAAGCCTTGGTAATCCCCAGCAGGACAGGCGTATATTTCGCCGGAGCACCCCCGGTAATCGCCATGGCTTCATTGACCTGCTCCAGTTGGTTCAGTTCCACCAACTCACCGGGCAGCATCGTAGTATCACCGCCATCATCCACCCGCACCTTAGAGGTCATCTGCCGCACAACCACTTCAATGTGTTTGTCGGAGATGTCAATGCCTTGGGATTGGTAAACCCCTTGCACTTCCGCCACCAGGAAGGTTTGCACTTCCTGCAAGCTCTTCAAGGCAGCTTCGTGGATGCCCTGTTTTTCCGAGTTGGCCAAAAAGAGAATTTCTAGCAACTCGTGGGGATTGGTCGGGCCGTCGGTCAGGCGTTCCCCGGCTTCCACCGCTTGGCCATCAAGGACGATGACGTTTTGCCCAGGGCCGAGGGGATACTCCGTGATCAAACCATCGTGATCAACAATTTTGACTTCCACGGAATCATCCTCCGCGTAGATCACTTGGGCAGTACCCGACTGGCGCGCAATGATGCAAGCTTCCTTGGGTTTCCGGGCTTCCAACAGTTCCTCAATCCGAGGCAGACCTTGAATGATGTCCCCGGTCTTAGCCCGTTCAAAGATGAGTAGCACTAAGCTATCCCCCCGTTGCACGAGGTCGCCGTCATCAATGTGCAAGACCGCACCAGGAGACACCCGATAGGGACGGGCCAATCGAAGTTTGGCTTGTTTGCCTTCAACGGCCATTACCTGACCGGATTCTTTCAGGTGTTCACCCAGGTCATGGGAGCCACTGACCAGCAGATCACCCTTTTTCAGCTTGGCAGTTTCAGGGAGGTCGATCGCTAAGGTATCCGCATCGCGCACCACCAGAATCCGACGCACGGCTTCACTGCCATCACGAATCCCTTGAACTTCCCCCGCTTCTTTACAGAGGATTTCGGTTCGAGCGACAACAGCACCGGGTGGAATTTGCTCCCCATCCTGTACCAAAATTCGGGTATTGGTACTGCCTTGGGTGGTATCAGCGGTGATATCGCGCCGAATCACCAGCGATTCCAAAATCACCAGTTGTAACCGCAGCAGTTCCTCATCCGTTTCATCAGGAACTAACTCAATGTCGGCAGCCAGCTGAGATTCCTGATCCACTTCCAGAACGAGTTGGGTTCGCAGCAGCTCCAAGCCTTCGATCGAGCGCACCCGATCGCCATCCTTGTAGGGAATGCGCTGCACGGCCCGTAGACGAATCGATCGACCGGATTCCTGCGCACCAGAATCTTGACTCGGAACCGCAGGTTCATCCGGCACTTGGAATTCCACCACCGGTCGCAGCAGCAGGGCAGGACCTTCAGGCGTTTCTACATACTCGACATAGGCCAGTTCTTCGGCGGTCAGTCCCGGCATAATGACCTGACCGGGGTTCACCAAAACCGGCTCGCGGGTATTCACCCCATCCAAGCTGTCTAACATGTGGATCGAACCGGGCTTGATCACCACTTCCCTCAGAATGTCGTTCTTCTGAGTCACTTCAATCACACCACTGCTTTGACAGAAAATCTCCTTGACGACTTCCGTGCCCGCTTCCACGTACTGGCCGTCTTCTACCATCAACAGCGAAATATCTTTGTTGACTTCGTGGGATTCTTCTGGAATCCAGAGCAGGGTTCCCCCCTTCAGGACTTCGTAGCCCTGTTTGGCCTTACCGCGTTTACCCACTTCAACGCCAGAGTAACGCAGGATCCCACCGGTCTGCGTGTGGTAGCGATCGTCAATTAATTCCGCCACCACTTGCCCATTGGTCACCTGAGTCCCAGGGGCTGCTTTAAGGGAGAAAATTTGACCGCTGGTGGTTTCGAGTCGGTATTGATCACCCCCTTGGTGGCTTTCTACCTTGCGCACCCGAGCCTGATCCAACATGACCGAAGCAGTGATGATTTGGATTTCCCGACCGCCTTTGCCTTCGTTGGTATCCGCAAGACGAACCGTACCACCGTTTTCGGTAATCACTTTGGTTTCGGCAATGACGCCATTGGTTTCGACCCGATCACCATTCTTGACCGCAGGCTCAGCACCGGGCGGCAGGTTATACACATCCCCCGACAGCACCCACATCAAGCCACCCCGTTGGGCAATGCGGGTCGTGTTACCTTGACGGTCTTTCTTTTCTTCCGGCACCACGTCCGCAAACATGACCTCCCCAGCGAGGTGGGAGAACACGTCCATTTGGGCTTTTTCCGTCGTTTTACGACCGCGACCGGACAGGGGGATTTCTGCCAAAATTTGGCCCTGCTTAACCGATTCCCCATCCCGCACCATCAAGGTTGCCCCTTGGGCCGCAGTAAAGACTTGGTTTTTGCCGTTGCTGCCTTCGATCGTAATCTTGTTGGCAGAATCCGCCGATTCCACGGTGAGGGCATCTTCCCCGTGGCGGGTCCGGAAGGGGCGGGACTTCAACTTTTTCGGGAGCTTGACGACCCCGTCAAATTCCGCCCGTTCCTGCCGCGCCATTTCCCCGGAGAAAACGCCCCCGGTGTGGAAGGTCCGCATGGTGAGCTGGGTACCCGGTTCACCGATCGACTGGGCCGCAATAATTCCTACCGCTTCGCCAATATCAACGAGGTGCGCGTGGGCCAAACTCCAGCCGTAACAACGTTGGCACACCGATCGGGGCGATTCGCAGGTCAGGGGCGATCGCACAACCACTTCCTGCACCTTAGCTTTGCCAATTTCCTCTGCAATTTCATTGGAAATGGCATCATTGCGGGCCACAATCACTTCCCCCGTCTCGGGATGGAGGACATCCTGGGAAACGACTCGACCTAAAAGGCGATCTTTGAGCGGAATTAAGACCCGTTCCCCATCAGTCATGCTGCGAACTGGAATGCCTCGAGCAGTACCGCAATCTAGTTCACGAATGATCACATCCTGGGAGACATCCACCAGACGGCGGGTCAAATAACCGGAGTCCGCTGTCCGTAGCGCCGTATCCACCAAGCCTTTACGCGCCCCGTAGGAGGAGATGATGTATTCGGTAACCGTCAGCCCTTCCCGGAAGTTGGTCTTAATCGGGAGGTCAATAATTTCCCCCTGGGGATTCGCCATCAGACCCCGCATCCCCACCAACTGACGCACCTGGGAGATATTCCCCCGAGCGCCGGAGAAGGCCATCATGTACACCGAGTTCAGCGGGTCGTTGGAGCGGAAGTGTTTAACCACCTCATCCTTCAGTTCCTCGGAGGTTCCGTTCCAAGTGTCAATCACCTTTTGGAACCGTTCCACTTCGGTGATTTCGCCGCGCGTGTACTTTTCTTCCGTCGATCGAATGGTTTCTTCCGCACTTTCCAGAAGTGCTTTTTTCGTCGGGGGGATTTGCAAATCGTCTACGGAAATTGAGACCCCGGCTCGCGTTGCATAGCGGAAACCCAAATCCTTCACGGCATCTGCCATTTGTGCGGTTCGGGCAGTGCCGTAATGGGTAAAGGCCCAGGAAACGAGATTTTGCAGTTGTTTTTTGTTGATGACGCGGTTACGGAAAACTTGCTTGCCTTGCTCTGCCATGTCTGCCCCACCAAATGCTGATGTTGGATTGAAGTTGTAAACAAAGGGGGAAAGGTGTGGAAATTGGCCCTTACTGCCAAGAGAAGCCACACCTTGATAAACCGCGATCCATCGCACCGTTCCAATTGATTTTGTGGCTTGCAACAGTGCGATCGCGGGCGTTAGTCAGCTAACACATCGATGACGGTTTTGTTGTAAATAATCCGTCCCGGCGTCGTCTTGATGTACTGGGAAATCAAGTTCCCTTCGGGATCCTGCCGTACCCGTCGGTAGTTATAGAGGCGAGTCACATAGCCCTCTTCCGAGGTTTGTTCCTCCACCAGCGCATCATCCAAGTCCGTCTCGACCTCACCGTCAAATCGCACCCAAACGTAGGAATGGAGATCGACTTCCTTCTGCTCGTAGGCGGTGATAGCGTCATCCAGGTTGGCAAAGTAGCGACCTGCGCCCTTGGTCGCGGCGGGGTTTTCCGCAGTCAGGTAATAGCAGCCCAACACCATGTCTTGGCTCGGTGTGACGATCGGACGCCCCGTGGCTGGAGACAGAATGTTATTCGACGCCAGCATTAAGAGGCGGGCTTCGGCCTGGGCTTCCAGGGACAACGGTACGTGCACCGCCATTTGGTCTCCGTCAAAGTCCGCGTTGAAGGCCGGACAGACCAAGGGGTGGAGTTGAATGGCACGACCATCAACCAGGATCGGTTCAAAGGCTTGAATCCCCAAACGGTGCAGCGTCGGGGCCCGGTTCAGCATGACAGGGTGCCCTTCAATCACTTCATCCAAGACATCCCAGACTGTGGGGTCGTTGCGTTGGATCAACTTTTTCGCAGCCTTAATGTTGTTGACCAAGCCTTGGCGAATCAACCGGTGAATCACAAAGGGCTGGAACAGCTCGATCGCCATTTCCTTGGGCAGACCGCACTGGTGAATCTTCAGTTTGGGGCCAACCACGATCACAGAACGACCGGAGTAGTCCACCCGTTTCCCCAGCAGGTTTTGCCGGAAGCGACCCTGTTTCCCTTCGATAATGTCCGACAGGGACTTGAGGGGACGGTTGTTCGCACCCACGACGGTACGACCGCGGCGACCGTTATCGATCAGCGCATCCACCGCTTCCTGGAGCATCCGTTTTTCGTTACGGACGATAATTTCCGGCGCGAGGATTTCCTGGAGGCGGGCCAGACGGTTGTTCCGGTTAATCACCCGGCGATACAAGTCGTTCAAATCAGAGGTGGCAAAACGGCCCCCATCCAGTTGCACCATCGGGCGCAGATCCGGCGGAATGACGGGAATCACATCCAAGACCATCCAGTCTGGCTGGGAACCTGTCGCAATAAAGTTATCAATCACCCGCAGGCGTTTGATCAACTTGGCCCGCTTTTGTCCCTTGGACGCAGCAATTTCTTCCCGCAGCCGTTCCGCTTCTTCATCCAGATTGATGTCTTGCAGGAGTTGTTGCAGCGCCTCTGCCCCAATGCCTACTTCAATGCCTTCCAGCTTAGAATCTTCGCTGTACAGCTCGTCTTCAATTTCAATCCACTGATCTTCCGTCAGCAGTTGCTTATAGCTCAATCCTTCAGCGTTACCAGGATTCAGCACGACATAGGCATTGAAGTAAACGATTTGCTCAACATCCCGCAGGGGCATGTCTAGCAAAATTGCCATGTAGCTTGGAATCCCTTTGAGATACCACACGTGGGCCACAGGAGCCGCCAGCTTGATATAACCCATGCGATGCCGCCGCACGCGGGATTCCGTGACTTCTACGCCACAACGTTCACACACAATCCCCCGGTGGCGCACCCGTTTGTACTTCCCGCAGTGGCATTCCCAGTCCTTCGCAGGCCCAAAAATCCGCTCACAGAAAAGACCATCCATTTCCGGTTTCAGGGTCCGGTAGTTGATGGTTTCGGGTTTGGTGACTTCACCGACAATTTGGCCATTGGGCAGGGTACGTTCCCCCCACTGACGAATGCGTTCCGGGGATGCCAGACCAATTTTGACGTAGTCGAATCGCTGTTCAAGCTTGGGCATCGCGTTCTCTTTCCTGAAGTGATTAAGTTTTGACTAATCGGTTTGACTGATTTGGGTTAACAGGCGCGTTCTGAAAAAGTCCCATCGGAAGTCAACAACCAAGAGGGCAGATAAAGCACTTCAGTTTATCTCCCCTCCGGTGGACTGGGATCCCTTTGATCCCGTTAATTAATCGTCATCATCATCCATGGAGGCACTGCTAATCGACTCATAGGTGGGTCGAGAGGGCGCGCGACGATTGCTGACATCGGCCATGAGATCCACTTCGACATCGCGGCTGCTGCCATCTTCGCGGGTTTCCACTTTATGCACCGCCACATCCAAACACAGGGATTGCAGTTCTCGCATCAACACCTTGAAGGATTCTGGCGTCCCCGGACGGGGGATGGATTTACCTTTGACGATCGCGTTGAGGGCTTCGTTCCGACCTTGCATGTCGTCGGACTTGACCGTTAGCAACTCTTGCAATGTGTAGGCAGCGCCAAAGGCTTCCAAGGCCCACACTTCCATTTCTCCGAAGCGCTGCCCCCCCTGCTGAGCTTTTCCACCCAAGGGCTGCTGGGTGACCAAGGAGTAGGGGCCGGTGGAGCGGGCGTGGATCTTGTCGTCCACCAAGTGCACCAGCTTCAGCATGTAGGCTTTGCCGACGGTCACAGGCCGATCGAAGGGTTCTCCAGTCCGACCATCGTAGACTTGGATTTTCCCAGGGTTGCTTTCGTCGAAGACCCATTCGCCTTCCCCAGTGTGGTCAATCCGGTGCTCGCGGGCTTCATAGAGCTTGCCATGGACGCTTTCGCGGGATTTTTCTTCCCCATGCATTTCGTCAAAGGGCACAATCTTGAACCGGGCATTGAGGTTCTCTGCCGCCCAACCCAACAGACATTCGTAGACTTGGCCTACGTTCATCCGGGAAGGAACCCCCAGGGGGTTGAGGACGATGTCCATCGGGGTGCCATCGGGCAGGTAGGGCATGTCTTCGATCGGGAGAATGCGAGAGATAATCCCCTTGTTGCCGTGGCGACCGGCCATCTTGTCGCCGACTTGGATCTTCCGTTTCTGGGCCACGTAAACCCGAACCACCATGTTGGCTCCGGGGGGTAGTTCATCCCCCTGTTCGCGCGTGAAGACCCGTACATCGACAATCCGACCTTTTTCACCGTTGGGCACGCGCAGGGAGTTATCCCGCACATCCCGTGCCTTTTCCCCGAAGATCGCCCGCAGCAGTTTTTCTTCCGGCGGTTGGTCAGATTCGCCCTTAGGCGTCACTTTACCCACCAAAATGTCCCCGGACTCGACCCAAGCCCCAATCCGAATGATGCCGTTTTCATCCAAGTTACGCAGGGCATCTTCCCCAACGTTGGGAATTTCTCGGGTGATTTCCTCCGGCCCTAGCTTGGTCTGACGGGCTTCGATTTCGTACTTCTCAATGTGGATGGAGGTGTAGACATCGTCATAGACCAGCCGCTCACTAATGAGGATAGCGTCCTCGTAGTTGTAGCCTTCCCAGGGCATGTAGGCCACGAGGATGTTTTGCCCCAGGGCCAGCTCACCCTTCTCCGTTGCCGAGCCGTCGGCTAGGATTTGTCCCGCAACCACCTTTTCACCTAAGCGCACGATCGGCTTTTGGTTGAGGCAGGTATCTTGGTTCGATCGTTGATACTTCTGCAAGTGATAGTTGTAATCACGGCCTTCCGGCGACTTGACGCAAATCCGCTTGGCATCTACGTAGACCACTTCGCCATCGGTTCGGCTGACAATGACCATCCCAGAGTCGCGGGCAGCTTGGGCTTCTAAACCAGTACCGACCAAAGGCCGCTCGGGGCGCAGCAGGGGAACCGCCTGCCGTTGCATGTTGGAGCCCATGAGCGCTCGGTTTGCATCGTCATGCTCTAGGAAGGGAATCAGCGAGGTTGCCACCGAAATAATTTGCACCGGGGAGACCGCCACAAAGTCCACTTCATTGGGAGAAGCCGTGGTGAAGTCTTGGCGATAGCGCACAGTCACCTTTTCACCCAGGATCCGACCTACTTCATCGGTGGGCAAATCCCCCGCCGCAACCCGCAGATCGTCTTCTTCATCCGCAGTCATGTAGACCGGCGGCACATCGCGGCGAACCACCCCACCTTCCACGCGGGAAAAGGGCGTTTCGATGAATCCGTAGGAGTTGACGCGGGCATGGGTCGCCAGGGAACCGATCAGACCCGCGTTGGGACCTTCCGGCGTTTCCACCGGGCAGATGCGTCCATAGTGGGAGGGGTGAATATCCCGCACTGCAAAGCCAGCCCGTTCTCGGGTCAGACCGCCAGGACCGAGGGCGCTGAGACGGCGTTTGTGGGTCAGTTCCGCCAGGGGATTAGTTTGATCCATGAACTGGGAGAGCTGGGAAGACCCAAAGAATTCCTTAATCGCCGCGACCAAGGGTTTGGGGTTGACCAACGAGGCGGGCGTCAAGGTATTCGAGTCGGAGACCGTCATCCGTTCCCGAATAATCCGCTCTAAACGGTTCAGCCCGACCCGAACTTGGTTTTGCAGCAATTCCCCCACCGATCGCACCCGACGGTTCCCCAGGTGGTCAATGTCGTCAATCTGGCCGATGTCAAATTCCAGGTTGATCAGGTAGTCGATCGCCGACAGAATATCTTGAGGCGTCAAGACGCGGGTGGAATCCGGCACATTTAGGTGCAGCTTGCGGTTGAGCTTGTAGCGACCCACCTTACCCAAATCGTAGCGCTTGGGATCAAAAAAGCGGGATTCCAACAACTGCGCCCCGCCTGCCACTGTGGGAGGCTCACCCGGTCGCAGCTTGCGATACAGCTCCATCAGTGCGTCGTCTTCGCTGAATTCCCCTTCTTTTTCGATCGTCTTCAGAAAATATTCTGGGTGGCGCATGGCATCCAGAATTTCCCCCGTGGAAAGCCCCAACGCCTTGAGGAGAACTTGGGCAGACAGCTTGCGAGTTTTGTCGATCCGAACCCAAACCAAGTCATTTTTGTCGGTCTCAAACTTCAACCAAGCGCCCCGGTTAGGAATCAGGCTGGCATTGTAGGTTCGACGACCGTTCTTGTCTGTTTCAGATTTGTAATAAACCCCAGGACTGCGCACGATCTGATTGACAATGACCCGCTCCGCACCGTTGATAATAAAGGTACCGCGATCGGTCATCAGGGGTAGATCGCCAATAAACACTTCCTGTTCTGTAATTTCCCCAGTCTCTTTGTTGATGAGACGCGTGGGAACATACATTTGAACAGCATAGGTGGCATCCCGGCTCTTGGCCTCATCCACATGGTATTTCGGATGCTTCAGTTTATAATCCTTGCCAATGAAGTGAAGCTCCAATTTACCGGTGTAATCCGTAATCGGGGAGAAACTATCCAGTTCCTCAATCAGACCCTCTTCAAGAAACCAGCGGAAGCTCTCCCGCTGAATCTCAACCAAGTCTGGCAGAACGAAAGCGGGTGTGGTGTAGGTTAGCTCAGTCATGCGTCTCCTCTAAAGGTTCACGCCCAGCGCGAATCCCAGATTTTAGGCTACTTGCACAGTTATGTCAACATAAAAACATTGGCTCCCGACGGCAGGATCCAACTAATTGTGATAAATATTTGGGGTTAAAACTTTGAAGGCATGGATTGCTTGAGGGCTTGAAAGTCTTCTGAAAGGGGGAATACAGCCATTACATCAAACCAAGGGCAAATGACCATTCCCATTATTACCCACAAAGGCTCAATTGTGGCTTGACGAATCCAAGAAAATTGTGTAGGAAATCAGACTTGATGGGTTTAATGGATGAAGATCGACGAGTTCCCAGGAGCTCCTACTGTCCCAAGACCCTCTAGCGATTGATCGCAATCACCCCCTGGAAGTCAGCAAGACCGACCTCTTAAACGGATGAGGTCGCCAAGTTTGATACGATCGTTCTCGCTGCCTCCGGTCGAGTCAGCCGAAACAACCGACAGGCATTTGCCGTTGTGTGATCAGCAATTTCAGCTAAGCTCACCTGCCGCAATTGGGCTACCTGTTGAGCCACGTACTGCACGTAGGCGGGTTCATTACGCTTTTCACCCCGCTTGGGAACCGGGGCCAAAAACGGACAGTCAGTTTCAACCAAGAGACGATCCAAAGGGACAATTTTGGCAGATGCCTGGATCGGCTCTGCTTTTTTGAATGTCACGGTTCCACTAAAACTGATGTAGAAACCCAAATCCAAAAACCACTGAGTTTCCTCCGGTGATCCCCCCCAACAGTGCATCACTCCTTGAACCGCACCGATTCGCTGCCAAAACCCTTGGAGGAATTCTGCGAGCACCGAAGCGGCGTCTCGGCAGTGGAGAATGACGGGCAAATTCAACTGATGGGCAATGCGCAGTTGCGCCTCAAGGCTCTCTAACTGCTGATCAACGTTATCCGCCTTAAAGAAATCTAAGCCCGTTTCTCCGATCGCGACCACCCGATCGTCCGATTGCGCCAATGCCAAAATTTCGGCCTCTCGTGCGGGATGCCACAGTTCAGCCACATCCAAGGGATGCAACCCCACTGCAAAGGCAACCTCGGGGTAGCGATCGGCGATCGATCGAATCGCGGGAAACTCAGAAGGCTCGACACACGAATGAACCAGACGCACAACACCGGCTTCTCGCCACCGCGCAGCTACGGCATCTAAGTCTGGTTCAAACAAGTCGAAATTAATGTGGACGTGCGTGTCGATTAATTGCATGGAGGCTAATGCTTACTTCGTCGCCAAAGCCACTTTTTTCAGGGCACGGGCCAGACGAGACTTTTTGCGGGCACCGTTGTTTTGGTGCAAGACGCCGCGTTTCACCGCTTTGTCGATTTTGCTAGTCACAGCGGACATCGCAGCTTTCGCTTCCTGGAGGGTCTCTTCGGAAGGGGTTGCAGCATACTTATCAACGGCTGCAAAGTAGCTCTTCATGAGGGTTTTAACCGCAGAAGAATAGGTTTTGTTGCGCATGCGGTTGCGCTCGGCAATCTGAACTCGTTTTTCAGCAGACTTGATATTAGGCACGGTTCTCTCGGAAGTAACGCTATCTAAGGTGTTTAAGAATTTCCAGACATACTAATATAGCACCAATTTCCCCTCAACATGATCCACAAAAATCCAGTTAAGCTATAGAAACGATACTGACACTCCTAACTCCATGCTGCGAATCATTACCCAGTTGACCGAGGCGAAAGCTGAACTGCACCGGATTTGCGATCGTACCCACGACGATCAAGTATTCAATAAGGAAGCGACGGTGCGGCAAGTTTTACAAACGGTGAAGCGGCAAGGGGATAAGGCCGTCCTGGATTACACCTTGGAATTTGATGGTCAGGCCTTTACCGCCGATCAGCTTCGGGTTGCCCCCGAAGAACTCGATGCCGCCTATCAAAAAGTGGATCAGGACCTGATTAACGCCATTCGGCTGGCCAAGGAAAAAATTGAAGCCTTCCACAGAATGCGGGTGCCCCAGAGTTGGGTGCACTTTGCCGAGGATGAGGTGGTGTTGGGCAAGCGCTATACGCCGGTGGATTCTGCGGGGCTCTACGTTCCCGGTGGCCGTGCCGCTTACCCCAGCACAGTCCTGATGAACGCCGTGCCCGCTACCGTGGCCCAGGTACCCCACATTGTTATGGTGACTCCACCCGGGCCGGAAGGCGTAATCAACCCTGCAGTGCTGGTCGCAGCCCAGGAAGCTGGGATCCAGGAAATTTATCGCGTCGGTGGGGCTCAGGCCATTGCGGCCCTCGCCTACGGGACGGAAACGATTCCTAAGGTGGATGTGATTACGGGGCCTGGAAATATCTATGTGACCTTGGCCAAGAAGCAGGTCTATGGCACCGTGGGGATTGACTCCCTGGCTGGGCCTTCGGAGGTCTTGGTCATTGCCGATGGCAGCGCCAATCCGACCCATGTGGCAGCGGATTTATTAGCCCAGGCAGAGCATGACCCCATGGCCGCCGCAATTCTGATTACAACGGATAGCAATCTGGCCAACAAGGTGGTGCAAGAAGTAGAGGAGCAATTGGCGGATCACCCCCGGAAACTCCTGACGGAAAAGGCGATCGCCCACTATGGCTTGATCATTGTGGTGGACGACCTCGCAGCAGCGGCGGAACTGTCCAACGAATTTGCACCGGAGCATTTGGAACTTGAGATCGCTGAACCTTGGGATTTGCTGCCCAGCATTCGTCACGCAGGCGCGATTTTCCTGGGTAGCTCAACCCCAGAAGCCGTGGGAGATTACCTCGCTGGCCCTAACCATACCCTTCCGACTTCTGGATCCGCTCGTTATGCTTCTCCCTTGGGAGTGGAAACCTTCCTGAAGCATTCCAGTTTGATTCAATACTCTCCAACGGCCCTCCGCAAAACAGCCGCCGCGATCGAGACCCTGACCCAGGCAGAAGGATTACCCTCCCATGGCAAGTCCGTTTCCCTGCGCATGGAGCAACCCCACGCAGAATAGAGAGGCATCGCTTCTGCAACCAGGCATTTCCGGAGCGATCAAGGGAGCCAACGTTGATTTAGACAAACGTTAATTTATACGGCATGATCGTTCCGATTCTAGGAAACCCGTATTACGCTCAGAACGACAAGGGTATCGATGGGTGGAGGGTTCGCCATGTTGAAAACCGTTTTAGTGGCGTTGGATCCAGCAGATTTAAATACGTCTGTAAGGACATCGATGACTAGCCAAGTGGTGGAAGCTTTGCAGATCTTGCACTTGGATGCAAACAGTAAGATCGTGCTGTCCCACGTTGTGGCCACAGAGCATTTAGGCATGGATGTCTTGAGCGATCGGCCTCCAGTCGAGACGCAGACCATGAGCGATCTGTGGGCAGTGCAACTCTCGGCCTATCAGGAGCAACTGCCCTGCCCAAGCACCCTGGAAATTGTCACCGGTGACCCCGCAGAGGAGATTGTTCGTCTAGCAAAAATTCACCAAGCCGATCTCATTGTGATTGGCAGTCGAGGACTGACGGGTATGCAACGGATTTTGCAGCGATCGGTCAGTAGCCAGGTCTTTGATGAAGCCCCTTGCTCAGTGCTAGTGGTAAAGCCCAGTCCCGATCGCTAAGCCCCATAACTTGCTCAACCCCATTACCAAAGTGATGGGCATAATTCTCTTTTGAACCTTAACGGGGGATAACAGAGCTAGAGAGATTGCTGGATTAGGGATAGGGTATGAAACCCACGCTAAAAATGAAGCCGTTTATGGGGTTTGAGAGCGATCGGCCACGGTATCCAATGGGCCCATAGCGTCATGACATACTGGAGTGTCATGACATACTAAAGTGCCATGCCATACCGACATCGTTGTCCATACAGGCCAAGACTAAAGTCACTCTGGCGCAGGGTTTTGTCTTAGTGCTCTTGGAGACATCCAGCATAAGATCTAGATCGACTTTCCTCATCTATAGCCCTTGCCAAGTGGCTGTGGTATAAGCCATTGCAATCAACAGAACTAAGGCTAAAAACCCAGCAATTCTCATGACGAAATTAGCAGAATACGAATCGATCGGAGTGCAGGAATATTGGATCGCCGACTACGCTGGACCAGGTGACGTGCATTATCTCGGTCAGCCCAAATAGCCCATGCTATCAATCTATGCAATGGATCGTGCAGCGGCAGAATATGGTGAGCCATTGCAGTTGCGGGGAGATGCGCCAATCATCTCGCAGGTGCTGACAGGGTTATCCGTAACGGCAGAGCAAATTTTGGGCCAGATGGCTGGATAAAGAGATAGGTGATCGTATCATCCACGATCAGCTTCAGATAACCACTAAAAACCCGATCGCGCATTCAAAAAACACACGATCAGAAATTAGAAATCATTAAACTGTCAAACAGTTAACATTGCCAAACTAAAACACTGAATCTAATTCTTTTCCCTTGCCTTTGATCTCTCCATTCTCAACATCCACGATCGCCTGAGCCTGATTCAGAAAATCCATCCCTAACAATCCATCAATTTCAGTACGAGGAGGCAAATCTAAGGCTAAAACCATGAAATCTTCCAACTGAGTCCCAAGGCAATTGAACCAAGGGACTGAACAAATTGGCACTTGCAACACACCACCGGCTGCTGTTACCCGTATTGTCTGCGATGGGAAGTCAACATTTAAACCAAATCGCTTTAATAGTCGGAAAGGAAGAACCGTCCGTCTTGCACCTATCCGGCATTTTGACAAAACATTCGATCGCTAAATTCTGCCCCTGACCCAGCGAAACTGAATCGTAGACTGTATCCCGATCGGTAGAATGGGCAATCACTTCCCCTGTGATCGGCTTCAGATTGGGATCAAGCTCGGTATAAGCAATCAATACTCATTCGCCATCATAACGACGTTGATCTCATCAAAACTCAAAACTTCAGCCATCCTCCATCCTCCAACGGCAAGTTCAGACTTCATCGCTATTGTAGCAAGCCCACCCAACCCTCACCCCTAGATCTCACCCCTAGAATCGTCATTGTTCTACCTACCCACTAAAACCCGATCGCGCATTCAAAAAACACACGATCGGGAATTACTAAGTATTAAACTTTAAAACCAGGGAAACTAAAAACCTGAAACCCTTAGTCCAACGCGATCGGAAACACCCAATCTTGATACTTCGAATCACGATTTTCAGTAATCGCCGTAATCTTCTCCCGTAGCGCATCCGTAATCGGACGTTCCTTCGGTAAATGGTAAGTTTCCACCTGCTTCACAGGCGTGACCTTCGCTGCCGTCCCACTCAAGAACACCTCATCGGCAATAAACAACTCCGACTTATCCACCGGACGCTCCACCACCGGAATCCCCAAATCCCGCGCGATCGTCAGCACACTATCCCGCGTAATCCCTTCCAGGATGTCCTGCTCAAAACCCGGCGTAATAATTGCACCATTCCGCACAATAAAAACATTCATCCCCGAAGCTTCACTCACCTTGCCGCTCGAGTTCAGCAGAATCGCCTCATCAAAGCCCGACTCCACCGCCTCAGTCTTCGCCAGCGACGAGGTAATATACGCCCCACTAATCTTGCCCCGCAGCGGCAAACTCCGGTCTTCCTGACGACACCAAGAGCTAATCCGACAGCTCACACCCTCGGGAGACAGGTAATCACCCAACTCAATCCCGTAGACAAAAAAGTCCTTCTCAATCTTGTGCAGCCGGGGCGCAATCCCCAACCCAGACGTGTAGACAAAAGGCCGCAGATAAAACGACACCTTCGGCTTATTTTGCTTCACAAAATCCGTAATCACCGCCTGGATTTTGTCCGCAGGCAAATCAAAGTTCAATAACTTTGCACTATTGCTCAGTCGTTTAGCATGGAGATCGAGGCGAAACAGCAACACTTGATTCGGATTAGCCGGATCCGGAATTCCCCGTAGACCGCCAAAGGCACCGGTCCCATAGTGGAGTGCATGGGTCGCGATCGAAAGGTTCGCCTGCTCAAAGGGAATAAATTGATTTTTGAAGTAGGCGATCGGCAGAAAATTATCCATAGGAGTTAGCACTCAGATGCGATGGTCGGGTAGGTAAGTGGGCAGGGCTCTTAGCGGGGAATCGCTGTTTGAATAGCCGTCTAGCAATGATTTCACGGCTTCGCCACCCAATTCGCCACCATTAAGGATCGAGTGGTTGACACCCGTTCCGTTTACTGATGATAATGGGAGATTGTTGAAAACTCTACCATTGTTTTGAAATCCCTTGGCTAACGTAGTAGTAATTGGTGCCCAGTGGGGCGATGAAGGGAAGGGAAAGATCACCGATCTGCTGAGCAAGTCGGCGGATGTCGTCGTCCGGTATCAAGGTGGCGTGAACGCTGGGCACACAGTTGTGGTCAAGGATCAGACCTTCAAGTTACATCTCATTCCGTCTGGCATCCTGTATCCAGACACGGATTGCATTATCGGGAGTGGTACCGTAATCGATCCGAAAGTGCTGATCGAAGAGTTGGATCAGCTCGTCACCTTGGGCATTTCCGCTGAGAATCTCATGATCTCGGAAACCGCCCATATCACCATGCCCTACCACCGCATCCTCGATCGGGCGGCGGAAGAACGGCGGGGTAATCACAAAATTGGCACCACCGGGCGGGGCATTGGCCCAACCTATGCGGACAAGTCCGAACGGAGCGGTGTGCGGGTGGTTGACCTGATGGATGCGGAATCCTTCAAGGAGCAAGTGCGGTGGGCCGTCGCCAGCAAGAATGTCCTGCTGGAAAAGCTCTATGACCTGCCCCCCTTGGATCCCGAAGAAGTCATCCAGGAATATCTTGCCTACGCCGATCGCCTACGCCCCCACGTGGTCGATAGCTCCCTCACGATCTCGGAAGCCGTCCAGCAGAAGCGCAATATTCTGTTTGAAGGCGCACAGGGTACCCTTCTGGACTTGGACCACGGCACTTACCCCTACGTCACCTCCTCCAACCCGGTGGCCGGTGGCGCTTGTGTGGGTGCGGGTGTGGGGCCAACCATCATCGATCGCGTCATCGGGGTCGCCAAAGCCTACACCACCCGCGTCGGTGAAGGCCCCTTCCCCACAGAATTGGATGGCGATGTGGGTGAACTGCTCTGCGATCGCGGGGCAGAATTTGGTACCACCACGGGTCGTCGTCGCCGCTGCGGCTGGTTTGATGCGGTCATTGGCCGCTATGCCGTACGGATTAATGGCTTGGATTGTCTAGCAATTACCAAGCTAGATGTCCTGGATACGTTGGATGAAATCAAAGTTTGCGTGGCCTACGAAATTGACGGCCAGCGCTGCGACCATTTCCCCACCAACGCCAAGCAGTTTGCCCAGTGCAAACCGATTTACGAGACTGTTCCCGGTTGGAAACAGTCCACGGAAGACTGCCGTAGTCTTGAGGATTTGCCCCAGCAGGCGCTCGATTACCTCAAATTTCTGGCAGAATTGATGGCTGTGCCGATCGCGATCGTTTCCCTGGGCGCAAGTCGAGATCAAACCATTATCGTGGAAGATCCGATTCACGGGCCGAAGCGGGCACTGCTCTATGAAAATGGCGCACCTCAGTTGGAGGTTAGCGCAAGCAGCTAAGGGACTGAATGCGCAGGGCTGAATTTTTGTGTTCACGCCCGATCTATCCCTGAACAACATCCCTGAGAACAACACGAGAACCGAGTCATGGCACTGAAATTTTCGATCGAAGCAAGCAAGCGTCCTGAAGGCAGCAAACCCAATGCCCTACGTCGCGGTGGTCAAATTCCTGCAACGGTTTACGGCCACAATGGTACGGAATCCGTGCAATTGGTGGTGAACCAAAAAGAGGCTGAGTTCCTCATCCGGGATGCAGGCAGAGGCGCAACGGTAGAACTGAAGGTTCCCGACATGAACTGGACAACCGGTGCAAAAATCCAAGAAGTGCAAGCCCATCCTTGGAAAGGGAGCCTGTACCACATCAGCTTCCTCTCTGCAAAGGGCTAATAGAGCACTCCAGCGATAGCCATCCTAGTTGTGACCTGTCAATTCCTGGCGAACCGCCCTCATCCCCACCCCTTCTCCCAGTTTGGGAGAAGGGGGCCGGATTTCAAAGTCCCTCTTCCAATTTCAAAGTCCCTCTCCCAGTGTGGGAGAGGGATTTAGGGTGAGGGCGCAATGCAGGGGCAGCACGAGTTATTCAAGACTACGATCGCTAAATGCGCTGGACAACTAAATCATGCATAAGGTGAGGTAGGGGACTTCCCTACCTTTTTTGTTGCCAATCCGCTGAGATGATATCCCCTAATCCCGATCGCCTAATTTTGCAGATCGGGTCATTAGGCTTGGAATAGCAAAGTTCCGCCCCCCTGAGGGCACTCTGAACCTAGCATTTATCATCAGCGCAGGGGATGGTCGGTCATCATGTCAGGGATGGCATTCGTTTGTCTTGCTTATATTTTGGGACTATTGGCTACAGCGATTCCCTGGGGGCTCGCGATCGTCCCTGTCCTGCTGAGCTTGGCGGCCATCACCTATCCCACCTGGCGATCGCGCTGGAAACTCCACGCCTTCAGCCGCAAACACCTGATTGCCGCTGGGTGTGTTGCCCTCCTCGCCAGCTTCTGGTACCAGTTGCGCATTCCCCAACCGGGAACCCATGATATCAGCCGCTTTGTTCCCGCACTGACGGATCGATCGGTGGCCGTCCAGGGCGTGGTGGAAGCCTCGCCTCGGATGACACGGAGCGATCGGCGTCAAATTTGGCTCCAGGTGCAGGGTTTGGATCCCAAGGGCATTCAACTCAGTACCGACCCGGCCCAAGCGCGGGGTAAACTCTACGTCACCGTCGGGGCCAATTTAGGCAAAGACTTGTATCCCGGCGCAAAGGTCACATTGACCGGAAAACTCTATCTGCCCCAAGCGGCAAAGAATCCTGGAGCCTTCGATTTTCAGCAATATCTTGCCCAGGAAGGCAGTTTTGCAGGGCTACGGGGTGAAAGCATTCAAGTCCCTCCCGGCCAGCAACCCCGATGGGGCCTATGGCAAATCCGCCAACGGATTGTCCGATCGCAAACCGCTTGGTTACCCCATCCCGAAGGCGAACTGGTCAGTGCCATGGTCTTGGGGGGGAAGGCCGTAGACTTGCCCACGACGGTCAAAGAGGACTTTCGCCGTGCCGGATTGTCCCATGCGCTGGCGGCATCCGGCTTTCAAACATCCTTGATTTTGGCCGTTGTTTTGGCCTTAACCCGCCGCTTTTCCTTACGAACCCAGGTGATGGCAGGTGGGACAGCCCTGGCAATCTTTTTGGGGTTGGCGGGGGTGCAACCGGCGATCCTCCGGGCGGTCGTCATGGGGGCAGCGGTGCTGGTGGGCATGGCCTTGGAACGGCAGGTCAAACCGATCGGGTCATTGCTCCTGTCCGCCACGCTGTTACTCTTGATTAACCCGTTGTGGATCTGGGATTTAGGCTTTCAACTGAGCGTGTTAGCCACCATGGGACTATTGGTCACTGTTCCGCCCCTCACCCAATGGCTCGATTGGATCCCCAGTCAACTCATTCCTGCGATCGCCGTTCCGATCGCGGCCTATCTCTGGACAATTCCCTTACAATTACAGACCTTTGGTCTAGTTTCTCCCTACAGCATTGTCGCCAACGTTCTCACCACCGTTTTCATTTCTGTCATCAGTCTAGGCGGAATGGTAAGTGCGTTGTGTGCAGTCGTCTATCCCTTGGCCGGGAGCGCAACGGCTTGGCTCTTGCATTATCCAGTCTGGGCCTTACTGGCGATCGTGCGAGGCTTTAGTCAACTTCCCGGCAACAATATTGCGGTGGGAACGTTACCGCTAGTGCTGATGCTGGCGCTCTATGGCGCGATCGTGTTGTTATGGCTCAGACCCAATTTACGGCGCTATAGCTGGGCCTTTTTCCTCGCGGGGGTCGCCATGGTGTTTTTACCCGCATGGCAAGCCCAGGCCCAGCTCACCCAGGTCACTGCATTGGCCACCAGTCCCCAAGCCGTTTTAGTCGTCCAGGATCGGGGCAAGGTGTTACTCATCAATTCAGGGGATGCCGCTACGGCGGAAATGACCGTTGTTCCCTACCTACAAAGCCAGGGCATTAACCAAATTGACTGGGCGATCGCCCTGCAAAAGCCGAACCCAGACGCTTGGGCTGCCCTACGAAAAAACATTGCGGTGCGTAACTTGTATGTTGATTCTGCCGTTGATTCCACAATGAGCCAACAGTTAAAAACTCAGTTACAAGCTCAGTTAAAAACTCAGTTAAAAACTCAGTTAAAAACGCGATTACCCAGCGGCCAAACCCAAGTCCTTGCCCTGGCAGCGGAGGCTCGTTATACCTTTGGCCAAATGGTGATGCAATCCCAACCCACAGGATTAACCTTGACCGTGCGCAATCAACCTTGGTGGTTGGGCCGATCGCGGGTACAACCGTCAGCCCATTCAACCCCGTCTAAGGTTTTGGATCCTCCAGTGATTGCATCCAGTACTGCCAACCGTTTACCAATTCTTTGGTGGGCAGGCGGAGCGATTCCAGATGCCTGGTTAGAACAATGGAAACCGCAGGCCGCGATCGCCCACGGCAAGCGGCTAAATGCACAAGTGGAATATACCCTCAAAACCCAGAAAGTGCCTCTGCATTGGCTTCCGCAGAACGGTGCACTACGCTGGCAGCCCCAGACTGGATTCACAACTTTTTCAGGAGAAGGCTCTGAATGGTCATCGCTGTAGTATAGTAAGGAAGTTGGCTCTTCCGGGTCGCTGTTTTTGGTGCGGGCACTTAGGATCGCTGTCCAGTGCAAGTATTTCATGGAAGTACTAAGCTTCAAATCCGCAATTAACCCACGGTCAACCTAATTGAATAGGCCAATTGGAGAGGTGGCAGAGCGGTTGAATGCGGCGCACTCGAAATGCGTTTTAGGGAAACCTAACGGGGGTTCGAATCCCCCCCTCTCCGTTCAAGTAAAATTTCAACTCACAATTGATTAGATATCTAAACTCCGGTAACTGGAGAAAGTAGACACCGGAAAGCTGATTCGATCGTTTATCGATGCTGGCTACTATAGGTGAATACGATATTGATCACCAAGCAAAAACCAGCTTACATTTTCCGCCAGCTTACATTTTCTGCCAGCTTGCATTTTCTGTTAGTTCACTTTGACAAAGACTTAAGCCATCGCGACCATGGCTTAATCATCCATTTAGCCAGCGGGCACCTTGGTGCACAACTCAATCCCTCAGCCTTTCAACAGGAAGCACGCACCTTTCTCGATGAATTCGATCGCATTTATCCCGGCGCAAAACAACAGGTTAGCTATGACGATCGGCGACACATTTTAGGGCATCTTGAACAGTGGACGTCCAACCCATTTACAAAAGGCTCCTACCTCTGCTAACGCCCGGGACAACTCACGCGATTTGCAGAACTCGAAGGGCAGCCCATTCACAATCTCCTTTTTGCAGGAGAGCACACGAACTCGTTCTACGAATGGCAAGGATTCCTAGAAGGGGCAGCCCTGTCTGGTCTCGCTGCCGCTCGTCATATTCTGGTTTCAGGTAGGCTCCCAGGTACCTCCCCCAGGGCAAATCTCCGTGAGATTGACTCAAGGGATCTGCTCCTTGGAAATTCTTCTGAAATCTACACACAATTCTGTGATGTTTGATGTATATTTAGAATTCTGTGCGTCAAACCCTATTGATTAACAAGTGGGTGTTAATTTCATCTAAATTTGTCGTCCATCTGCTGGTTGGCAGCAAAAGGCTCGTTCTATGCAACAGTACGATTTTTACGGTAGACACCTCTTGCTCAACTTTTCAGGCTGCGAAGCAGACCTGAATGATCTAGAAATGATCAAGCGAGATATGACCGACGCAATTAATGTGATCGGGGCTACGATTCTTTCCCATTTGGAGCATAAGTTTACTCCAGAGGGGCTTTCGATAATCTTCTTGCTTTCAGAATCTCACGCGAGTATTCACACTTATCCTGAATACAACGCTTGTTTCCTGGATGTATTCACGTGCGGCGAGACTATTTTTGTTGAACCTTTCGGCGACATTCTGGAAGAACGATGGCGGCCCCGCTGGGTTTCGCGACAGATGCAGGAACGTTTCGATCCGGCTCGGTTCGATCCCACGAAACTGGATGCAGAAAAACTCAATTCCGTGCAACTTGATCCCTCGCAGCTCAAGTTGCCAGTACTTAGTGGTGCAGTGAGGTAACCCCCACGATCGCTAGCTAGCTCAAAACCCGTTGACGCATAGGATGGGGGATACAGGATTGTGGACAAGCTTGTCACACTGTGTCTCCCATTATTTATTGGAACGATGAACGAATTTGTAATCGACAACTCGCCGAAAAGCTACGCTTGTATGACGAGGTTCTACATCCCAGTTTGTTGTGTTTGCCTAAGGAAATTCGTCACAATTTAGCCAAGCCTGCCCGAATTCTGGAAGACAGCAAAAGGATGGCCCATGTCGAGTGCATGGTTCAACCGGTCTAGTGAATGGTGAAAAGCATTATGCGTCTAGAACAAGTTTTACCCTGGGGCCGATCGCTCAAGGAATACCGGGACATGTTTGGGCTGACCCAGGCCGAATTGGATCTCCAGATCCTGGATTGTGCAGGGGGGCCAGCGAGCTTTAATGCGGAAATGACCGCGTTGGGCAAACGGGTGGTGTCCTGCGATCCGGTATACCAATTTTCCGCCGAACAAATTGCCCAGCGGATTGATGAAGCCGTCCCGCAGATTGTCAAAAGTGTGGAGGCCAACCGCGAAAAGTTTGTCTGGACTGGGATCGATACCCTCGATGAGCTACTGCGGATTCGCCTCACGGCTATGCAAACCTTTTTAGCGGACTTTCCCCAGGGGTTACAGGCGGGACGCTATCGGCAGGATGCCTTGCCCCAACTGCCCTTTCCCGATCGGGCCTTTGATTTAGTCGTTTCCTCTCACCTGTTGTTTACCTATTCGGAACATTTGTCCTTGGATTTCCACATCGCTGCCATTACAGAAATGGGTCGGCTAGCGCCCGATGTCCGCATCTTCCCATTGTTAATGAATATGACAGGAGAACGATCGCCCTACGTGGATCCTGTGATAGAACATTTCCAAGCCCTGGGTTATACCCTCCAGATCCAAACGGTTCCCTACGAGTTCCAGCGGGGCGGCAACCAGATTTTGCGGCTTTTATCAGCACCAGCGGGCAACTAATAATTGATCCCCAGCTTGCGGCGTTACCTAGATGAATTGCAATACCCCAACCATGAACAAAACGTTATGTAACAAAACGTTTTGCTAAACGTTAACAATTGCTGCGATCGCGGGACGGCGCTGGCGTTTTTTGGAAGAATGCTTGGTACATAAAGATTTCCACGCGTTAACAAAAAGAAGGAGACACACCTTGGTTACCACAACCTTACTCGCTGTTGCTCGCTCAGTGGAATGGAGCCCCAAAGTTGCAATTGTCATGATCATTTGCAATGTTTTGGCCATTGCGATCGGGAAATACACGATTCAACAAAAAAACGTTGGTCTGGGGCTGCCCTCCGCTGACCAGTTCTTTGGTGGCATGAGCCATGGTGCAATGCTAGGCGTGACCAGCTTGGGTCATATCCTGGGAGCTGGCGCAATTCTAGGGCTATCCTACGTGGGCGCGCTGTAAGACGCCCTGGGTTTGCAGTTTCAAGTCCTCTGCTTCTGATGTCTCACGAGCTGGAGTTTATGCGCTCCAGCTTTTTTATTGAAACTGCCAACTCTGCCCCATTCGTTGGTTGTTTGCAGAGCTGTTTCTACGGCTATTTGCACCATGAAACATTTTCAATTTCCCACGCGCCGCACATTTCTGAGTTGGGCCGCTCTGGGGCTGGGAGGGTTAACCCAAGCCTGCCAAGCCTCTCCTCGATCGACCTCCCAAAACGCCGCAACCGGGGCGATCGAACTCACCGTTATGATTGGGGCCCAGGAAATCCCCACCTGGAAGCCCGTGATTGATCAATGGGAAGCCCAGCAATCCCAAATTCGCATCAAAATTATTGAAGGCCCCACAGCGACCAACTTAGTGGAAGATCTCTACACCTCAGCCTTTTTGCTCGGGAAGTCGCCCTATGATTTGATTTTCATGGATATTGTTTGGGTGCCAAAATTTGCCGCTGCGGGATGGTTGCTGGATCTCACCGATCTGCTCTCAGCGGCTGATTTAGCCGATTTCCTCCCAGCCGATGTGGCGGGGGGACGCTATGCAGGGGGGCTGTATCGGCTGCCCGCCCGTACCGATGCAGGACTGTTGTTCTATCGTCAGGACTTACTCGCAGCGGCGGGCTATCAACCACCGGAAACCACGTTGGAACTGCTCAAAATTGCCCAAGACCTCCAAAAGCAACAAAAAGTGCGGTGGGGCTATCTCTGGCAAGGGAAACAGTACGAAGGATTACCGGCCATGTTTGTCGAAATTCTGGCGGGCCATGGGGGATTTTGGGTCGATTCGGAAACCCGCACAGTGGGCCTCGATCGGCCCGAGGCGCTCAATGCCTTGCAATTTCTAGCAGAGACCCTCGCTGCAAAAATTTCACCACCTGGCGTCACGACTTACCAAGAAGAAGAAACCCGCCGCATGTTTCAAAATGGCGATGCCCTCTTCCTGCGGAACTGGCCCTACGTCTGGCCCTTGGCCAATGCCACCGACTCCCCAGTGCGCGGCAAAATTGCCTTGAAACCCATGGTGCACGCGCCGGGATTTGCCAGTGCTGGCTGCTTGGGTGGTTGGGGCTGGGGCATTGCCAAATCCACACGGCATCCCGAAGCCGCATGGCAGGCGGTGCAACATTTATGCAGTTCCATAGCGCAAAAACAAATGACCCTAGCCTACGGTTATCTGCCGACCCGCCGATCGCTCTACCAAGATCCGGAAATTTTGCAGAAATACCCGTTTTTCCCATCAATGCTGACGGTGTTGGAAGCAGCGGTATTGCGCCCCCCGATCGCCCAGTATGCCCAAGCTTCCGATATCCTCCAGCGCTACCTCAGTGCCGCTTTGAGCAAACGCCTGTCCCCGGAACAAGCCCTGCAAGCGGCAGCCACTGAAACGCGACGTTTGTTAGGAACCGGCCCATGAGTGATTCTCGATCTGTGAACGATCGCACGATCCCAACGATCGTCCAACGGGAACGGCGTACCCATTGGCTATTGCTAGCTCCCGCCCTGCTACTGCTACTCTGCGTGTTTGCTTACCCGATTCTGCGGGCGGTCTGGCAAAGTTTGTTTATCCAGAATTTAGGCACAGAACTACAACCCCAATTTTCTGGATTGGCAAACTATGGGCGAATGGCGGCGGATAGTCGATTTTGGCAAAGTTTGATGAATTCCGCTGGATTTACGATCGTCTCTGTGGCGATCGAATTAATTCTCGGTATGGGAGTCGCGCTGTTGTTAAATCAATCGTTTCGGGGTCGGGGCATTGTGCGGACGATCGCAATTTTGCCCTGGGCGTTGCCGACCGCATTAATTGCCTTGGCTTGGACGTGGATTTTTAATGATCAGTTTGGCATTGTTAATGATTTACTAATGCGGATTGGGATGATACAACAGGGCATCAATTGGCTGGGCGATCCCACCTTAGCGATGGTTGCGCTGATTGTGGCAGATGTTTGGAAAACGACACCGTTTATCAGCATTTTATTACTCGCCGGACTACAAGCAATTCCCACCGACCTTTACGAAGCCCACGCGATCGATGGCGCGAGCTCTTGGCAAAGCTTCTGGAAAATCACCTTACCGCTATTGATGCCGCAGATCATCATTGCAGCCCTCTTTCGCTTTGCCCAAGCCTTTGGCATTTTCGACTTAGTTGCCGTCATGACAGGCGGTGGCCCTGGGGGGGCAACGGAAATGGTGTCACTCTACGTTTACGCGACTATTATGCGTTACCTCGATTTTGGCTATGGTTCAGCGCTAGTCGTTGTGACTTTTCTCCTGTTAATGCTGACTGTTGCCGTGATGACGCTACTCGTGAAAAAACTCCGCAAAAACTTGGCCTAGAACTTTTGATTCACTATGATCATTTCCCATCAATTTTCCAAAGTCCTTCGATCGATCGTCATTGCGATCGTCGTTCTGTTCTGTCTTGCCCCAATCCTTTGGCAAGTGCTAACTTCCTTTAAAACCAATACAGATATTGCAGCCATTCCCAACATATTTCTACCCCGACAATTCACCCTAGGCCACTATGAAGAACTCTTTGCCCGTCGTCCTGTTTGGAATTATTTACTGAACAGTACAGGGGTCGCGAGTATCTCCACGCTTTTATCCCTGGGCTTGGGGGCACCTGCGGCCTATGTGCTAGCTCGGGCTAAGTTACCGGGAGAACGGCTGATTTTAGCAACTATTTTATTACTGACGTTATTTCCATATATTCTTCTGTTTCTGGGATTATTGGAACTCGTGCAAAACTTTGGTTTAGGCAACCAATATCTTGCCCTGATCATCCCTTACACTGCCATTAATCTGCCCCTAACGATTCTGGTATTGCGGAGTTTTTTCCAGCAGTTACCGATCGAACTTGAAGATGCGGCGCGAATCGATGGTTACAGTACCCTTGCCATGCTGGTTCAGATTGTCCTCCCGATGACGGTGCCTGCGCTGGTGACAACGGGGATTCTAGCGTTTATTTTTGCTTGGAATGAGTTTATTTTTGCCTTGACCTTTATCACCCAAGAATCCATGAAAACCATTCCCGTTGCGGCCTCCCAGCTAGGTGGAGCCTCGGTGTTTGAAATTCCCTACGGCCCGATCGCGGCAGCCACCGTCCTGGGAACATTGCCGTTAGTGGGATTAGTGTTGGCGTTTCAACGACGAATTATTAGTGGGTTAACCGCTGGTGCAGTCAAGGGATAAGTCAATGATCAGAAGATTGTCGATTTAACATAGAGCATTTTTAACATCGAGCATTGTAGAAACTGCAAAGATTAGCCATCGCTCAAGAGATTGCTGGAGGTTCATCCATGACAGCCCTAGAATTACAAAATCTGCGAAAGACTTATAGCACAACGGTCATTCCTGTACAGCAAATTAATCTAACGGTACAGGAAGGAGAATTTTTAACACTGTTGGGGCCTTCAGGCTGCGGTAAGTCTACGATTTTGCGTTTAATTGCGGGCTTGGAACAGCCTACCCAAGGCAAAATTCTGATTAATGGCCAAGATGTCACTGCGCTCAGTCCGGGCGATCGCAATATCGCCATGGTGTTTCAAAGTTATGCCCTCTATCCCCACATGACTGTGCGCGATAACATCGCCTCTGGCCTGAAACTGCGCAAAGTTCCTGCGGGTGAAATCCAGCGACGGATTCAAGAGGTTGCCCTCTTTCTGGGGTTGGAAGCGCTCATGGATCGCAAACCGGGTCAACTCTCCGGCGGGCAGCGCCAACGGGTAGCTGTGGCACGGGCATTGGTACGTCAACCCGCAGTCTTTTTGCTGGATGAACCGTTGAGTAATTTGGATGCGCTACTGCGGGAACAGGTGCGGGCAGAACTGAAGCAACTGTTTGCAGCCCAATCTGCCCCCGTAGTCTATGTCACCCACGACCAAACGGAAGCCATGACGCTCTCCACCCGAGTTGCAGTTCTGTACGACGGCGAGTTGCAACAACTGAATACACCGCAACAGATTTACGCCCATCCCGCCAATCAGTTTGTCGCAGGATTTATTGGCAGTCCGCAAATGAATTTTTGGACGCTACCCTGTAGCGATCGCACCGTTAGTCTAGGCCCTTTGCACATTCCCTTACCGTCCCAGGTGCCGAACTCCAATGCTGTCGTGTTGGGAATTCGACCTGAACAGGTGGGACTCGCCTTGGAAAACAACGATCGCTGTCTTACAGGGCGCGTTCAACTCGTCGAGCATCTGGGCATGTCATGGTTAGTCACAGTTGCAATTCCGGCATCAGATCCAGCTATAGACAATCAACCGTTGACAATACGGGCCGTTTTACCCGCCGATCGTAGTTATTCTGTGGGTGATGAAATTTCTCTGCAATGTCCGATCGAGCATCTCCATTGGTTTGATGTCACGAGTGGTCGAGCCTTTGAGTCCGATCGAACTGCGTCGAGGCTTTAAATAACCGCTAAGGACAATTTGGAAAGCGGCATGTATTTTAGCGTCATCTATCTCCCAAATCGCTACACTGACGATCATTCAATCAATCATTCAGCCCAATTATCAGCACCTCTTCCAGGGTGATGTGGAGAACTTGCTTCCATTGCTGACGACCTGTTCATAGATTGCTCACGAACTGTTCATAGAGCGCATCTTCAAATTGCTCGATCTTCTAAACTGATCGATAAATGGTTCATCAATAGCGCTATAGTCATGGGGCGACCGTTCTACCTTTTTGCCCATGGTTTACCGTTAGATTGACCGTTAATGGCTGTCCCACGGATGATTAATGGAGCTAATGCCTCGCTATCTACCGCCTTGCTGTCCCATTCTGTGTTCCTATGACTAAATTTCAGCCCTACGGATTATCTTCCAAGCAAGCTCAGCAAGATACCAAAATGGACATCGATCGCATGCGGGAAGTCGTCATCCTGCTGGAGCATTTGGCAAAACAGGAAGAAAATACCCTACGGATGATTTTAGATCGTTTGTATGATGTTGGTTCTACCCATCTGATCAATCAAAAACTGCCGCAACCTTGGCTGAATAAATTTTCTAGATCGATCGCTGGCATGTCCAAACCTGTTTTTCGGACATTTGCAGTGCGGTGGTTTCACAAAAATTGTCCTCAAATGATTGCTGATTGGCTATACACGGTAGCCACTTTTCAAACCCAGCGTACTCGCCGTCAGAACCAAACCGATTCCGATTCAGGGCAAAAGACCATGCAAGAGGCTGTCATCTTGACAGCGGCTCCTACACCCGTTTTACCCGCCGCCACCCCAAGTTTGCAACCGGCTGATTCGGGTGAAGTGCCTGCCACGATCGTGGTGCTCAATCAACTACAAGCCTCACAGCAGGAAATTCAATTTCTCAGAACTCGGATTAAGTGGATGACGGGCGTTGTGGTTGGATTAACGATCGCCGTTGGGAGCCTCACCGTGAGTCTGACAAGACCCCTGCAATGGGTTCCTACCACGAATAGTGCACCGCCTGCTCAACAGGGTTCAGCGTCTACGATCGGTCAAATGCCCTAACCCGCAATAGGTCAGTAGCTCCATGGGGGAACGCAGTGACGATGTAGGACGTTGGGAGTCTGGAACGTTGGGGCTCTAGGACTTGACAGATAGCCTCACTAGTTCAGCCCCCACTGGTTCAGCAAGTCTGCCAGCCAACTGGCCCTGCAATCGCCAAGCGAGAAATAAACAGGCTCAAGGAATAACCGGACTAATAATTATAAGAAAATTGTTAATTCTTGTAGATAATCTAGCAAAGAGTTGATTGAGGATGGGAATGCTATGGATCTAGAGTCATCCCAATCAGCGACAAGCGGTAAGACATGGTTATCTCGATCTCGGCAAATCCTAGCGTTTCTCTACATTTAGGCAATTTACTGCACCGAATTAACCACCAGATTCGGAAATCCATGGATCTGGTCACCATTCTGGATGCAACTGCCACAGAGTTACAAAGATTCTTGGAGATCGATCGCCTCAAAATTTACCAATTCCATGGCGATGGCAGTGGCAAAGTCGTGGCGGAAGCCCTGGGAGCAGAACAGCGCTTACCGACTCTGTACGGCTTAAACTTTCCAGCGGATGATATTCCACCCGAGATTCGCCAGCTTTTTATCGCAGCCAAAGTAAGAACGGTGGTCGATGTTTCATCCCGCGAAATTGGGCAAAGCTGCCTGCGCGATCCACAAACCGGGGAACTGCAAGCAGAAGATTGGCACTTTCGCCCCTTGGATCCGTGTCATGCAGAATATTTAACCGCCATGGGCGTGAAGTCTTCCCTGGTGGCTCCGATTCTGCATCAGGATCACCTCTGGGGTCTGATTGTCGCTCACCATGCTGACCCAAAACGGCTGGCCACAGAGCAGATTGAAGGGGTGCAACTGGTGGTTGACCAAGTGTCGATCGCGATCGCCCAAGCCACCTTAGTGCAACAAGCCCAGGAAAAAGCCTCGCGGGAATCGGCGCTCCGACGCATTACGAACTTTCTCTATTCCTCTACCCAGATTGAACTTCAAGCAGCCCTCGAGGAAACCATTAAGGCCTTTCAGGGAACTGGCGGACGTTTATTTATTCGACCTGGCGTGTTGACGCAGGCGTCAGATCTGGCTTCGACCCATCAGGTCATGGAAGCCATGGTCTACACTTGGGGCTTACAACCCGATCAACAATTCTCTCCCCTCTCCAATATGGAGGAATGCCATGGGCTACAACAACACTTCGCGACGGGCGAGGGGCTAGCTTGGGCAATCAATGACATCTTTCAAGTTCCTGTACTGCGAACGATTCAGCCCCTATTCCATACCACCTCCATTCGTAGTTTGTTGATTATTCCCTTAATTGCAAGACAACGGCTGCTTGGGTACTTAACCGTTTTTCGCAATAGCTTTGAAACCGAAACTCTGTGGGCCGGAGAATTTAATCCCGATCAGCGACAATTCTATCCCCGTCAGTCCTTTGAAATTTGGCGACAGTCTCGCACCAATCAAGTGCACTCCTGGACAGACAGTGATGTAGAACTATCACAAGTGATTGGCAATCAATTTTCCGCTGCGATCGAACAATATGAACTCTACCAAAAGCTACAAATCCTCAACGCAAGCCTTGAACAGCAGGTAGAACTTCGCACCGCTGAATTGCAAGAAACGACGGATGATTTACAACAGGTAACGGATCAACAACACATTCTTTTTGAAGTGGTGACTCGCATTCGTGAGTCACTGGATTTGCAAACGATGTTCCAAACCACGACTCAAGAAATCTGTCAGGCATTGCAAGCCGAACGTGTTGCCCTTTACCAGTTTCATCCAGACTGGAGTGGTCGTTTTGTGGGGGAATATGTTGTATCCGGTTGGAGAAAGTTAGTCGAACAAGACTCCGGCATCACGATCGAAGATACCTATCTCCAAGAAACCCAAGGAGGACGATATCGGAATCACGAATTTTGGGTTGTTAACAATGTTCAGCAGGTTGGGCTTGCCGACTGTCATATAGAGCTATTACAGCATTTCCAGGCTCAGTCCTTTGTCATTGTCCCAATTTTTATGGGACAAGATTTGTGGGGACTGCTGGGTGCCTATCAAAACTCGCAGCCTCGTGAATGGGAAGAGTCGGAAGTCAAATTTCTCGTTCAAATTGCAGCCCATCTAGGAGTGGCCATTCAGCAAGCAAGTCTTTTGACACAGACACAACAGCAAGCAACGGAATTAGAAAATGCCTTAGCAGAACTCAAGCAGACCCAAACCCAACTGATCCAAACCGAAAAGATGTCTAGTTTAGGGCAGTTAGTGGCGGGGGTGGCCCATGAAATCAATAATCCGGTGAATTTTATCCATGGCAATATTCGTCATGTGAGCGATTATGCAGACGATCTGCTCAATTTGTTGAAACTCTATCAACAGGAGCATCCCATTGCCAGCGATCGGATTCAGGATTGTCTTCAGTCTGTGGATTTAGATTTCCTCGTGGAGGATTTACCCAAGACCTTAAATTCCATGAAGATTGGGACAGAACGGATTCGACAAATTGTCTTGGCTCTACGCAATTTCTCACGGCTGGATCAAGCGGAAATTAAACCCGTAGATCTCCATGAAGGGTTAGAGAGTACGCTGATGATGGTGCAACATCGTCTTAAAGGCCAGTGTGATCATCTCCCTATCCAAATCGTGAAGTCCTATGGGGGCTTACCTGAGGTGGAATGCTGCGCAGGGGCCATCAATCAGGTCTTTATGCACCTGTTGAGCAATGCGATCGAGGCGATCGAGGAAAAAAGGCGGCATCTGTCGTTAGAAGAACGGGCCTTGTATTTGAGTACGATTGAAATTCGGACAGAAGTTGTGAATGACGATCGCGTCGCCATTCATATTGCTGATAATGGGCAGGGAATTGCTAAGGAAATTCAACAATTGATTTTCGATCCCTTCTTTACGACCCGTCCCGTTGGCCAAGGCACAGGTTTAGGGCTCTCCATCAGCTACCAGGTCATTACAGAACAACATGCAGGGAGTGTGACTTATACATCGGATTGGGAACGGGGCAGCGAGTTTACGATCGAATTACCCATTACCTTCCATGGGTAGGTCAACCCGATGGAGACAACGTAGTAATCTCGATAGAGACAACTCAATACAGTCAACTTCAAATACAACCCATTCCAGCAATGAGCCTACAATTAACGCATCGCTGGAATGGGTTTATCGATTCAGGGGACTCTACTCCCCCGCCCCCCGAAAGTGAATTCTCCGTCCAAGGACAGGGGATTTGTGAGGGACATTTTTGTGAGGGATATATTTGTGAGGGACATTTTTGTTTATTGAACTCACGTGATATTCACAACTGGGTCGCCACCTTCGTTCTATCCTGCTTTTTGCTGGCGTTCCTGTTGGCGTTCGCGAATTTGTTCCAGCGTGCCCACCGGAATTGCCTGGATGAGCGTTTTCGTATATTCCTGTTGGGGGGATTCGTAAATCCGATCGGCAACATCCATTTCCTCGATTCTGCCACGATTCATCACCATAATGCGATCGCTCATGAATTTGACAACGCTGAGGTCATGGGAAATAAAAACATACGTTAGGCCAAATTCCTCTTGAAGCTCTTTCAATAAATTCAACACTTGCGCTTGAACTGAGACATCCAAAGCGGAAACAGATTCATCACAGATAATAAATCGAGGATTCATCGCCAACGATCGGGCAATACAAATCCGTTGTCGCTGTCCTCCGGAAAATTGATGGGGATAGCGGGTCATGGCATCTGCCGACAAACCTACTCGGTTTAGCAGATAACTAGCACGATCGCGAAATTCACGGCTATTTTTACCACCAAAAATCTTCATCGGTTCCATAACCGCTTCCCCGATACTCATGCGTGGATCGAGGGAACTGAAAGGATTTTGGAAAATGATTTGCATTTCCTTGCGCAATTGCCGGAGCGCATTGGGCTTTAATGCCAGAATATCTTGGCCATCGAACAGAATTTTACCCGACTGTGCATTGACCAATCGCAGAAGTGTTCTTGCTAGCGTTGTTTTACCACAACCGGACTCACCCACCAATCCCAGGGTTTCCCCAGGATAGATATCAAAAGAGACATCATTGACCGCCATCATATAGTGCTGGGTTCGCCCCAACACACCTTTGATGGGATAAGCAACCCGCAAATTTTGTACCGATAGCAGCGGGGGTTGCGATCGCAGAGCCTGCAAGCGATCGTGTTTTTCCGCTGGTGTCACTTCTGGGAGGGTTTGTAAAACCTGATCCACATTGACCTGTCGGGCTTCAATGCGTCGCTCCCCGGTTTCCGTGGTCACAACTTCCATGAAATCGGAGACGGTGGGCAATACTTTGAACGAGCGATCGGGGCGAGGCCGACAGGTTAACAATCCTTGGGTGTAGGGATGGCGCGGCTGTTCAAACAGATCTGCTACAGCCCCGTATTCAACAATTTTGCCTTCATACATCACCGCAACTTGATCGGCAATTTCGCCGATGAGACCCAAATCATGGGTGATAAAAATCATGCCCATGCCCCGGCGATCGCGCAATTCCCGCAGCAATTCCAGCACCTGGGCTTGAATGGTGACATCCAGCGCCGTTGTCGGTTCATCTGCAATCAACAGCGCAGGATTACAGGAAATTGCCATGGCAATCATGACCCGCTGCAACTGTCCACCGGACATTTGGTGAGGATAGCGATTGAGCAGGGCTTCCTTTTGCCGATTCATAGCGCGATCGATTTCCCTCACCCCGTCCGTCAGCAACTGTTCCCGCAGATCATGGTCACTGGGCAGCAAGCGCACTTCCTGGAGCAGGGACACAGCTCGACGACGGGCTTCCGCTTCTCCGACCTGTTGGTGGAGTTGGATTGCTTCGGTCAGTTGGAACCCGATCGTATGAACCGGATTGAGGGAACTCATCGGTTCCTGGAAAATCATGGCAATCCGTCCACCCCGCAGGTCTCGTAGCTGCTGGGGCGCAATTTTTAATAAATCAATCTGGCGATCGCCCTCCTGAAACCAAATTTCTCCGGCTGTCACCTTTCCCGGTGGGCTGGGTACCAACCCCATCACCGCTAAGGAGGTGACCGATTTTCCGGATCCTGACTCGCCCACAATGCCCAGGGTTTGTCCCGGCAAGACCTGAAAGGAAATCCCATCCACCGCATTAATCACAGTAGGGGCATTGCCTTTGCCAGAACTGGCCTCGGTGGTGAACTGTACTTGCAGATTGCGAACATCCAGGATGGGTTGAGTCATAGCGGCTACGAAGGTGAACAACTCCAGACTAGCTTATTTGCCATCTTACAGGAGGACTCCTCTATTCAGGTGCTCTCCGGTTGCAGTGGAGAGTGAATTTATTCCAGGTAAGTTGAGTGAAGTCGCCGCCGGAGATGACTTTGGGAGTTCTGTCCTTATGCAGGGGCAGAACTCCCAAAGTCATCAAATCCTTCTATCCGCCAGTTCAAGTCTGAGTAGCTGGGTAGAACGATCGCACTACCGTAGTTAACCCCATTCATGTACCACACTTGAGTAGAGCCAGTACCAGGATTCACCCAGAAAACATCCAAAAATCCATCCCGATTAAAGTCGCGAATGCCCTGAATTTGCCAATTTCCACTGGGTGCTGGCTTCACACGATAGGACTGAACCAAATTAAAGCCGTTCATTGTCCAGATAGCTACATCTTGGGTCGAGGAATTAAACCAGAGAAGGTCTACTCGACCATCTTTGTTAAAATCACCAATTGATTCAATACGCCATGCAATATCTGCCACTGATGGTAAGTTGATGCTTTGTAGATAGCTAAATCCATTCATTTTCCAAATCGCTGTCTGCCCAGTGCGGTAATTGCGCCAGAGGATGTCAGGTTTACGATCGAGGTCAAAGTCCGCAATACCTTCAATTTGCCACGACAGATCGGCAACCGTGATCAGAGTGTGACTTCGAACATAGCGATCGCGATTCATTTCCCAAATGCCAACTTGGCCAGTAGAGCGATTTTGCCAAAGGATATCAAGATCTCCATCCCCATCGAAATCTGTCGCCCCTTGGACTTTCCAGCTTACATCGGTTACCTGAGGAATGTTAAATGTGGCAGTCACAAGCTGCGTATTGTTCATGATCCAAAAGCCACTAGATCCCGTGCGCTGATTGCGCCAGAAAATGTCAACTTTTCCATCCCCATTAAAGTCACCCGTCAATTCAGCCTTCCAACTCAAATCATCAATTCGAAAAACGTTAAATGCTTGATTAAAGGTGGAACTATCAACTGTCCAAATATAGGTTTCACCCGTTTTAGAATCTCGCCACAGGATATCAGCATTTCCATCAGTACCAAAATCACTCAAACCGGCAATCGACCAACCGCTAGGTGCATTCGGTAGCACAACCGCCACTCCATAGGCATCGCGATTCATATACCACAGTGCGACTTCCTGGGTTTGCTGATTTTGCCACAGGAGATCCGAGCTACCATCTTTATTAAAGTCTGAAATCCCCTTAATCTCCCACTGAGCTTCAGGAACCCTAAACAATTTGGTACTGCTAACGAACCGACCGTTATTCATGATCCAAATCCCATTTTCTCCAGTGCGGTAGTTGCGCCAGAGGATATCAGACTTAAGATCGCCATTGAAGTCCGCAATTCCTGCAATTTTCCAGGACAGATCCGGAACCGATAGCAAATCAACGGGTTGCAAACGAATTCCAGTCGCATCAGGGCGAATCAACCAATCGGCCATCGCCCCTGTAAGTTGATTTCGCCAAACAATATCAGTCACCTTATCGCCATCTAGATCACCGACGCTTTCAACAACCCAATCACCATTCCCAATTGTGAGCAGGCCATAACCGTTAGCGACGACAGTGCCATTCATAGCCCAGACTTGTACTGCACCCACTTGCGTTTGACGCCAAAGAATATCAACCCGTCCATCACCTGTAAAGTCTCCAATGCCTTCAATCTTCCAATTAGTATCCGCAACAGTTGGTAGAAGTACATCTTCAACATAGCTGGTTCCGTTCATTCGCCAAATCAAATTGGCTCCAGTGAAGAGGTTACGCCAGAGAATATCAGCATCTCCATCTCCATCAAAATCTGCCGTACCCTGAACTTGCCAATTGGAGTTGCCAATAGATTTGTTGAGGTTATATTGGTTGACCGAGGGAGTTTGATTGATCTGCCAAAAGACAACATCACCTGTATTGGTATTCCGCCACAAAAGATCGGTATTGCCATCAAGAGAGATATTAGTTGCCATATTAGCTGCATCATCGTTAATAATTAAACCGTTGGCAGAAGCTGTACCAATTGTTGCTCCAGAGGCATTACTTAACTGGACGGAGAAGTTCTCATCAGACTCAGTAACCGTATCTCCCTTGACATCGATCGTAATGACCTTAGAAGTCTCACCCGTAGCAAAGGTCAATGTTCCTGCTTTTTGGACATAGTCGTTATTCGCGATCGTTGCTGTCCCATCTACGGTTGTATAGTTCACCGTCACTGGAGTCGTCGCAGCCTGGGAAAGATTGACGGTAAATGTAAAGGCTTTGGTGCCGCTGTTACCTTCAGTTTGCGCCGCGTTAGTCGGTACAATGCTCAGACTGGGGGACGGGGCAACATCATCATTTTGAATAATTCCATCTTGGCTGGCGGTCCCGATCGTCACACCGACAGGATTCTTCAGTTGTACCTTAAAGGTTTCATTCGATTCGACTTTCGTATCTCCATTTACCGTAATACTAAACGTCTTTGTCGTTTCACCTGCATTAAAGGTCAGACGGCCATTACTCACTGCAAGATAGTCATTATCCGCGATCGTTGCAGTGCCATCGATCGTGTCATAGTCAACAGTCACAGTCGAAGTGGCTGCTTGGGATAAGGTTGCTGTAAACGTATAGGTCGTTGTTCCTGCATTGCCCTCATTTTGGCTAATCGCAGTCATTCCTAGGGAGACAGTGGGTAACTGTCCGTTGGTAGAGTCGTCATTAGAAATGGTTGCAAAGGCTGAAAGGACATCAATCTTAGCGTTAGTTGGGTTGCTCAAGTTCAGCGAGAAGTCCTCATCCGCTTCAACAGTATCATCTCCACGAATGGTCACATTGACGGTTTTACTCGTTTCCCCAGGTGCAAAGGTGAGAGAACCTGACACTGGCACATAATCATTGCCTACTGAAGTGGCCGTCCCATCCACCGTTTCATAGGTAACGGTCACAGGTTGTGTAGCAGCACTGGACAACGAAATTGTAAAGGTCACAGTTTTTGTGGTTCCAGTATTCCCTTCAACCACAGTATTCGGCGTGGCAATGACGGAAAGCCCGGGTAATGGGGCAGCATCATCGTTGACAATTTCACCCGTTGCTTCGGTGCTTCCCAAGAGTGCATTTTGAGGATTACTGAGTTGGAGTTTGAACGTTTCATTCGCTTCAAAACTGGGATCCCCAAACACTTCGATCGTCACGGTTTTAGTCGTTTCACCGGCAGCAAAAATTAGTGTACCGGCCTTGCCACCATAGTCTGCGGATAGACCAGCACTCACGGCTGTACCATCGACGGTGGCATATTGTACTGAGACCTGTTGCGTAGTGGGTTGATCTAGCTGGATAGTGAATTGGTAGAACTGGCTACTGCTATTACCTTCCGATTTAGAAACTAAGGTTGGAGTGACAGAAATTCTCGGGACAACGGGAGCATCATCATCGGTAATGGTTCCGGTACTCGCCAGTGTTGCAGCTCCACCCGTGAAGGTGGCGTTACTAGCACCACTGAGTTGAACTTGGAAGGTTTCATTGGCTTCCGGTGTTGTGTCTCCAGCAACTTGAACGGTAATGTTTTTACTAGTTTCGCCAGGATTGAACGTTAACGTCCCCGTATTTGCTGTGTAGTCCGATCCCGCAGTGGCTGTCCCATCCTGGGTCGTATAGTTAACAGTGACAATTTCACTGGAGGGGTTTGACAAATTGATGGTGAAGACTGCAGGTGTATTACCACTATTGCCTTCCGCTGTAGATACATTCGGCGAGGCAAAACTGATGATCGGTCGGACATCATCGTTCGTAAGCGTTGCAGTTCCGATCGTGTTGCCCGCAGTAATTGTTGCTCCAATCGCATTCGAGAGTTCTAGGGTAAAGGTTTCGTCCCCTTCAAATTTCGTATCCCCATTGACTTGGATGGTGATAGTTTTCTCCGTTTCCCCTGCAGCAAAGGTTAACGTTCCATTCGCAGCTGTGTAATCTTCACCCGCCAGCGCGGTTCCATCTTTCGTGGTGTAGTCAAGCGTAATCGGCTGCGTTGCCGCTTGGGAAAGCTTAACGGTAAATGTATAGTTGACCGTACCACTGTTCCCTTCTGCCGCGCTGAGGGTTAACGGGATTAAGCTGATTTTGGCTGTCGTATCATCATCGGTGATTGTACCCGTCGCCAATAATTCTGTAGCCCCACCTGTTAATGTTGCATTAGTTGCACCCGTTAACTTCACTTGGAAGTTTTCGTTATCCTCTGGAGTCGTATCTCCCGTAACCTGAATCGTAATATCCTTAGTGGTTTCACCAGGATTAAAGGTTAACGTTCCTGTACTAGCAGTGTAGTCTGAACCCGCGATCGCAGTGCCATCCTGCGTCGCATAGTTCACCGTAACAACTTCACTAGAGGGATTGGAGAGTTGAACTGTAAAGGTCTTAGACGTTGTCCCGCTATTGCCTTCTGGATTAGCAACGGTGGAGGCAATAAAGCTAATCGTGGGACGAAGATCATCATTGGTAATCGTTCCCGTTGCGGTGGTGTTACCAGGCGCGATCGTGGCGCTGCCCGTGGGGTTAGACAACACCAAGGTGAACGTTTCGTCCGTTTCAAACTTGGTATCTCCTTTCGCCTGAACCGTGATTGTTTTTTCCAGTTCTCCCGGCGCAAAGGTGAGGGTACCCGCCAGTGCCGTGTAATCTTCTGCGGCTAGGGCGGTTCCATCTTGGGTTGTGTAGTCCACCGTGATGGGCGTACTGGAAGGCCCAGACAGCTTCACCTTAAAGTCATAGGCTGTATTACCACTGACTCCTTCCGCTTGACTCAAGGTCAACGGCTCTAGCGTAATCACAGGGGGCAGTTCATCATTGGCAATCACACCGGTTGCGGAGGCTGCGACACTGTCAATAATGGCCCCCGAGGGGTTCAACAATTCCACCACAAAGTTTTCAGGGGATTCAAACGTGGTATCACCGTTGACCAGAACAGTAATTGTTTTAGGTGTAGTATCATTGGCCGCAAAGTTCAGCGTACCTGTAGTGGCTACAAAATCTGCCCCTGCTCCCGTGGAAATGGCCGTTCCATCGACGGTACGATAATCTACGGACACAGGAGTTAAACTCGGTTGTGATAGGCTCACCGTAAACGTATAGGCGACAGTCCCGCTATTCCCTTCCGTGATCGTTGGAGCCGATGCCACGATCGAAAACTGAGGCGTGTCATTATCCCGAATCGTACCCGTTGCCGATGGCGTTGTTGCTAAAGTTGCGTTAACTGAAGGACCACTGAGGACAACGTTGAAGGTTTCATTCCCCTCAACCAAGGTATCACCAACCACTTTGATGGAAATCCGCTGGGTGGTTGCGCCCGGAGCAAAAGTGATGGTCTGAGAAAAGGCTTGATAATCGGTTCCCTCTGTCGCAGTTCCCGCTAGGGTCGCCACATTCACGGTCACCTCTTGAGCACTTGCCCGGGACAGCACGACATCAAATTCATAGTCCGTTGTTCCCGTATCCCCTTCTGTCAGCGATGGCACAACAGGAACGATCGAAATTTCTGGTTTAGACAGAGGAACGGTTACCGCAAATTCCGACGTATCACCGCTTTGACTATCGATCGCCGTTGCACTGACTAGACCTGTGACTGCTGTTGCAGTGGTAAAGGAAATATCTGCAAAGCCATTGCTAGCGATCGTGACATTCTGGAAGCCCAGATACACCTCCCCCTCACCATTGGTCGAGGAATCAGCGGCGGTATTACTGAAAAATTCCACGCGAATCGTGCGTCCAGCAATTCCATTCAGACGACCTGTAATAATCGTTTGATTGCCTGTGAGCGTGTTCTCAGCCACCAGGGAAATCGGGAAATTTTGCAGATTATTGATACCTGTATCCGCATCCCCCAGATCATTCAACGTGACGCCATCTGCACCTAGATCAATTCCTAGTCCAGTATTGTTAACGATCGAGTTGCCAGAGATACGGTTACCTGTTCCTGAAGTCACCGCAACCCCTACCTGTCCATTAGCGGTGATGACATTACCACCTGTGGTAGCCGCTGCATCTAAACCAATGATATTGTTATTCCCTGCAATTGCAATCCCATTTCCCTTGAAGTTGGTAATTTTCAGACCTTTAACTTGGTTACCATTAGCCGCAAGGTTTAACCCATTCGCTGTGGCAGCGATCGCGGTGCCATCCAATGTGATGACAGGCGTCGTTGCAAATCCAGCTTGGCTAGTGCCATCAATCGTGACGGTATCAGTAACGTCCGAAAGGGCTGATTGTAGCGCGATCGTATGCGGCCCAGCCCCTGGGATTTGGAAGGTAATGGTATTCGCCCCAGCAAAGGCATTGGCATTTAAAATAGCCTGACGGAGCGATCCCTCACCCGCATCATTAGTGTTCGTCACTACAGTGTCGTTATCTGTAATTGAGACGGTGGCACTGGAGGCCGCACCACTGATTAAAAATCCACCATCGTCCACCAGAGCAAGATCGATCGTTTCCGTTGCTTCTGCAGGAATATCATCGATCGCGGTAACCGTTAAAATCGCTTCTTTAATATTATCGGCCAGCGTCAGCGTCACCAGTCCCGTATTGGCATCCCGAACCAGCGTAGCGCCTATCGTAGTCGTTGTAATGGTATAGTCTTGCAGCGAAGCCGTTCCCGTAACCTTTGGTGTTAACTTAATAATGAGTTCACCTGCTGGATCGGTACGACTGACCCGATAGATTCCCGTATCACCACCGGCTTCTGCTGCGGTTCCATCCTGGGTCACGATGCTAACCGTTTGCTTCAATTCAGTTCCAAAGACATCCGCAGCACGATTGAGATCATCGTCTACCAAATTACTCGCATTACTAGTAAACGCAATATAAGCAGCATTGCGGCTGAGGGTCGGATCGTTGGAAGCAGCATTCCCCGACTCAATGTCCAGGTCATCTACGCTAATCAACCGAGTACGCCCCGTGACCGTATCGCGCACAAAAACATCTTGGATATTCCCGTTTGTATCCCCTGTCACCAGATTCGAGGCGGTGCTCACAAAGGCAACATAGCGACCATCCGCACTAATGACCGGATTGACAGATCCCGATCCATTACCACTACCTGTACCAGCAGAATTGACACTCACCAGTGAAGTCTGCCCCGTTTGCATATTTCGGATAAACACATCCGGTGCATTACCATTCGTATCCGTAGTCGTAGTTAAATCACTCGCTGCACTCACAAAGGCAATAAAGTTACCATCGGCGCTGATGGTCGGCGAATAGGAACCTAGTGTGGTGAATGTTCCGGTTGTCACTCCAGCTGTTCCACTAGTATTCACACTAACCAATGCGACGGGATTAGATGCCGCTTGCAAGTCATATCGGAAAACGTCTTGGGTGCCATTCGCATCATTCGCAACAAGGTTAGTAGCGTCACTGACAAAGGCAACATAGCGGCCATCATCACTAATGACTGGATTGAAGGAATCGTCATCTCCAATGCCACTCCCTCCTGTGCTGAGGAGAGTAACCACGCCGGTTTGAGTATTAAAGGCAAAAACATCCTGGGCATTATTGGTATCCCCCGCGGTCAAATCACTGGCCGTGCTGGTAAAGACTACATACTGGCCATTCGCGCTAATCGTCGCATTCGCAGAAGCGGCATTTCCACTGCTACCAGAAACTGTCTTACTGACTAGTTGAATAGTTCCCGTTGAGCGATTCCACAGAAAAACATCCTGGGCATTATTATTGTCATTAGCAACTAAATTGCTGGCTGTGCTAGTAAAAACAACGTACTGACCATCGTTACTAATAACAGGATTTGCGGATGCTCCATTCGCTAGAGTAGCCCCAACTTTACTAACGAGTTGAATGGTACCCGTCGATCGATCGTACAAGAAAATATCCGCTTGGTTATTGGTATCGCCCGCCACCAAATTAGAGGAAGAACTGGTGAAAACGATAAAATTGCTATCACCACTAATCATCGGCGTAGAGGACGCCCCATTGCCAGCATTACCGGATGTCGTCCGACTAACCAACTGAATGGCATTGGGATTACTACTGGGTAGCGTGACATCCCGCAAAAAGATATCCGTAACCCCATTGGCGTCCCCTGACACCAGGTTATCAACTGAGCTAGTAAAGACTACATAACGACCATCGGCGCTAATTGATTTATTAGAAGTCACCTCAGAGTTTCCGTTACCCGTAATTGAAGTGCGGGTAGCTCGAGAAATGAGTGTGACTTCACTGGTGGTCAAGTCTGTGAAAAAGACATCTTCTGCGCCGTTCGTATCTTGGGGCACTAAATTCGTCGCATCACTGCTAAAGAATGCAAACTTCCCATCACCGCTAATAGCCGGATTTTGCGTACCACTATCCCCCACCGTTGGAGTCGTAACCCCTTGCCGCCGGGTTACGAGGGAGAGTACTTGAGTGTCCACGTTATAGGCAAAGGCATCAGCACGGTTGTTGGTGTCATTGGCAATTAAATTGGTTGCACTGCTGACAAAAACGATCGTTTTCCCATCATCACTTATGACAGGGCTAAGGGAGGAAGAATTGCCAGCTACTCCACCCACTTGGCTAATTAAGCGACTAGGATTGGTTGCATCCAAATCTCGCCAATAAACATCTAAAGCGCCATTGGCGTCTCCCGTAGCAACCAAGTTACTCGCTGCGCTAGTAAATGCTAAATATCGTCCATTGGCACTCAAGACTGGAGCATCAGAACTGCCATCCCCCGCTTGAGTTCCCGTGGAGCTGACACTTCCCAGAATAAAGTTACCTGATGCACGATCCCAAACATAAATATCATTGAAAATATTGGTATCGGTTGCCAATAGCCGGGAGGACGTTGCAAAAGCAATTCGTCCACCGTTAGCACTGATGGCTAACCGCCCAGAAACTGTACCGCTGCCACCTGATACGGCTGGATTAATACTAATCTGATCAAAAGTGCCACTGGTGACGCCATAGACAAAAACATCCGCTTGGGAACCATCGTTATCCCCAGGAAGCAGGTCATTGGCAGTACTGATAAAGGCAACATATTGACCATCGGCACTCACAACAGGGTTAAAGGATGAACCGTTACCACTTCCATTGAAGTTTTGGTTAATACTCACCAGTTCCAAGCCATTTGCCTTTGTCCAGACAAACACATCCAACCCAGCTAGGCCATTCCGATCGGAAACACCCAATAATCCAGAGGCCGTACTGGTAAAGGCAACAACGGAACCATCTTGGTTGATGACGGGGTTACTGGAGGTTCCAGCTTGGGTCACACCACTCAAACCACTCAGCAACGTGATATTCCCGGTACTCCGCTCCCACAGAAATACATCTTCTAAATTGTTATTATCCGTAACACCACTGACGAGATTACTGGCACTACTCACAAAGGCAACGTAGTTCCCATCACCACTAATGACAGGTTTGAGCGAAGTTCCGTTACCAGAACCCGTATTGGTTGCGTTATGACTGACTAATGTGTAGGTATTGTTAACACGATCGTAGAGAAATACATCCTCTAGACCATTACTATCCTGAGCTACCAAGCCATCAGACTTACTGGTAAAGACAACATATTGGCCATTCTGGCTCACCATACCGGGAGAGATCGAGCCTCCCACAGTGGTGCTGGACAAGGTGGTTTGAATTTCGGAGAGGAGTTGGGTGTTGAGGTTGTATCGATAGTCAGCAGGCTGGAGACTGGCAGCCGTAATATTGCCAACCTGTGCTTCCAAAACCCAATCCCCATCCAGCCCGGTCAAATCATCTGAGGCCGCAACATCCGCACCTGTGAACTGAGCTAACCCTTGCAGCAACGATCGGCCGATCGCGCCTTGCCCCACCTCACAGCCATACAGCAGGATATCTGCGTCAGCGGTTAACGCTTGGGCCCAGGATTTGAATTGCTGGGTATAGGAAGCCAGGTTCTCTTCGCCCAGCCAGGAATTACCCAGTTGGAGTTGCCCTGCCGCCCCATGGGAGAGAATGTGGACTGACTCAATCCCGGTATGTTGTAAGAGCGTTGCAGTAATTTGTCCGATCGCATCCTGGTAGGGGTTAAGGACATAGACCGCAGCATGGTCATCGACACTCTCCAGCAAAGACGTGGCATCCTGTACCCCAGCATCAATAAAGACCAGCGAAGCAGGCTTGGCTGAAGAGATTCCCTGCCAAGGGGTTAAGGGAGATGCCCCGTAGCGATCGAGGCCCAAGGAAGATGAAGGGATATTGAGTGAAGATGAATTCCAGAGGGAAGACCCAGCAAATTCCATGCTCTAAACTCCTGAGATTGGCAGGTGCGGAACAGTGACAACGCCGTTTAAACCAGTAGTTCAAACAAGCAGTTCAAACAATGAGCCTATTCCCTAATGGGCGATCGGGCTGCTACAAGATAACCGCTGAAGCGCAGTTTCGAACGTGAAACTTGCGTAAAACTTTGTCGAAGTTGGTTTATTTTGTTACCAGAGTGATACTAGATCTGAGATCCGTATAACCGTGTAAACAAAGTTAGGTTGCCCAAAAGCTCGCAGGAGATTTCACGGATTTTCCAGTCTTGATGAAATCTTGTCCGGATTTCCAGAGATTCATGAATTCCGGGGGATTGGGGAACTTTCTCGGAGCAAGCGCTAGGAACCTAGCGAGTGCATCTGAGATCCGATAAATGCCCCCTGAATACCCCCCTTAAGCTAAGGAGTCAAGCTGGGTTGGGCTACGGTTGAAGCATCGTTGAAACATCCTGGATTCGTTTTTTGGGGTACGCTGTGCTCCGTATAATGGGGGCTGACCCCATGCTAGTTCGTACAAATGTTCCCTAGTTTTTTACCCGATCGTACTGCGCAACTGACCGAAGCCACGTCCACAATGCTGGCCCAAAACATCCAACGCCAAAGCATCACCACACCGCTGAGCTTGTCTGCGATCGACACTGCCTTTGTCCACCAGGGGCAGGGCGGTACTCCGATCGTGCTCCTGCATGGGTTTGATAGCTCTGTGTTGGAATTTCGTCGATTATTGCCTTTACTGGCAGCGTCCCAGGAAACGTGGGCGATCGATCTTCTGGGCTTTGGATTTACCGATCGGGCTGTGGATCTGAGCTTTGATCCGGAAAGTATCAAAACGCACCTGTACTACACCTGGAAGACTTGCATTGGTCGGCCTATGGTGTTGGTGGGGGCGTCCATGGGGGGAGCCGCCGCGATCGACTTTGCCTTGACCTATCCCGATGCTGTGGCGCAGTTAGTTTTGCTGGATAGTGCGGGCTTTGCCAAAAGCCCGGTACTTTCGAAGTTCCTATTTCCACCTTTAGGCTATTTGGCAACAGAATTCCTGCGCCAACCGAAGGTGCGCCAACAGGTCAGCCTCAAAGCCTACTACGACCCCCGTTTTGTTACCCCCGATGCGGAACTGTGCGCAGCACTCCACTTGGAATTACCCCGCTGGAGCCAAGCCTTAATTGCCTTTACCAAGAGTGGTGGCTATGGCTTTTTGAGCGATCGCATTGCCCAAGTCTCTGTACCAACGTTAATTGTGTGGGGACGCCAGGATGGAATTTTGGGCATCCGGGACGCCGATCGTTTCCACACCACGATTCCGCAAAGCCAGCTCCTTTGGGTTGACCAATGCGGCCACGTCCCCCATTTGGAAAAACCCCAGGAAACCGCAGACCATCTCTTGAGCTTTATCCATTCTTCCTGAGCTATCTTTTTCAACAATCCGCCTAAGATCTACTTAAGCGATCGCGGGTACTTAGGGCAACTTCATGCAGCACCCGCTTGTTGGTATAGATTAGGGTTAATCTAAAACCATCAATAGGGTTAATGCAAGCAAAGGGCTGTGCAATCACAGGGCGGTTGCAACAACAGGGCTGATAAAATGGCGAAGCGGCTCGTTTACCTAACCTTGTATGAGTAACCTACAAATCATCTCTGACCCCGACTTTGAAACCGAAGTGTTGAAAGCGGACAAACCTGTGTTGGTTTATTTTTGGGCCGCTTGGTGTGGCCCCTGTCGGCTGATGGCTCCGCTGGTTGAAGCGATCGCTAATAGTTACAGCGATCGTTTGAAAGTCATCAAAATGGAAGTGGATCCCAATCCAGAAAGTGTTGCACTGTGCAAAGTGGAAGGGGTTCCGGCTCTCCGGTTTTTCCGGGGTGGAGAACTCCTCAACCAACACGAAGGCGCGATTCCTAAGCAAAAGTTGGAAGATTTGGTCAATACCTATCTCGCAGCCTAGATTCCCCTTAGACGCCCCTTGGACTGAGAGTCTCTTCCTTCCATCTTGGGCATCGTCAGAGCCAATTCAATCAGACCGGGGCCAAATCCCCAGACCCAGTCTGATGGTTGATCGCTTTCCCGATCGGCACGGTTGCGTTCCTGACGAGCCTGCTCTTGGGGCGTGAGATAGCGGGTTGTCGTGCAGTTGATTTATTTATAGAGTTCCAGGGTGGGTTTACGTTTGCACCGAGGATTGTAAATGGCGGAGTACAGAATCCCCAAGGTTTGATAGAGATCTTTTTTGCTGCTGTATTCACCGCGATATTTTTGGGACACAACTTCGATCGCTAATTGCGGCAAAATGCCCTGCTCTTCCCAGAGGACATAGCTAGGCCGCAGACCTTCACTTTTAACACTTTCTACGCCAATGCTGAGGAACCCATCGGGCACGATCGGGGGAACATCTGGGTTGTAGTAAATCCCCATATCAATCCCGAAAAACCAATCACTCCGGCCTGCCCAAATTTCCGACGAGAAGCCCTAACCAACTTCTACAATCAAAAATACGCCCCTTTTGTTGAGTTAGTTGCTATGCAATTTGCCGATCGCCTAATTCCCCTGCAAGCCAACGTTTTTGCGGATATGGATCGCGCCAAAGCCCAAGCGAGAGCGACGGGGCAAGATATTATCGATCTGTCCCTAGGATCCTCAGATTTGCCGACGAGTCCGCACATTCTGCAAGTGATTGCCGATTCGCTACAAGATCCGGCGACCCATGGCTATTTACTCTTCAATGCGACCCAGTCCTTTCGTCAGGCCGCAGCCCACTGGTATGAGCGGAAGTTTGGCATTGCTGTTGATCCAGAAACGGAGGTGTTGCCGCTGATTGGATCCCAGGAAGGCACGGCCCACTTACCCTTGGCGATCCTAAATCCGGGGGATTATGCGCTACTCCTCGATCCAGGCTATCCATCCCATGCGGGGGGCGTGTATCTCGCAGGCGGCCAGATTTATCCCATGCCGATCCGGGAGGAGAACCAGTACTTGCCCGATTTCGCTGAGATTCCCACTCACGTTCTAGCTCAGGCAAAAATGATGGTGCTGAGCTATCCCCACAACCCTACCAGCGCGATCGCGCCGTTGGAATTTTTCCAGTCTGCCGTCGCCTTTTGCCAACAGCATAATTTGGTTTTGGTGCACGACTTTCCCTATGTGGATTTGGTATTTCGGCAGGAGCCGGTGCCGTCCATTTTGCAGGCAGATCCGGAAAAAACCTGCTCGATCGAATTTTTCACGCTGTCCAAAAGCTACAACATGGGCGGATTCCGCATTGGTTACGCGATCGGCAATCGGGAATTGATTCGGGCATTGCGGCAAATTAAGGCCACGGTGGATTTCAATCAATACCTCGGCATTTTGCAGGGGGCGATCGCGGCGTTAACGGGGCCGCAGGAGACCGTTCAGCGGACGGTGGAAACCTTTCGCAAGCGGCGTGATGTTTTTGTCCAGGCGCTCCACGCGATCGGCTGGGCCGTCCCTGCACCGGAAGCTGCCATGTATGTGTGGGCGAAGCTGCCGCAACCCTACGCCCAAGATTCCATCCAATTTTGTCAAGATTTAATTGCTCAAACGGGGGTGGCCGCTTCGCCGGGGGTGGGCTTTGGGCCTGCGGGGGAGGGGTATGTGCGGTTTGCCCTGGTGCATGAGCCAGCGATCTTAACCGCTGCGGTCGATCGCATAGCGGGCTTTCTAGCGAAGAGCAAACTTGCTGGCACAGCCCCAACGTAGCGGCAACGTAAATGCCAGTCGGTTAATGCAGTAGGAGAATACCCGTGGGGAATCCGTCGTCAATGTGCCAAGAAAACGTGGAAATTTCCCAAGAAAAAAGGCTATCAGCAACGAATTGGCTGTGTCCTAGGCCAAATCCCAAAAGCTGATAACCCACTGTCACTCATCGGACAAACTTGTTTTGTGGAGTCTCCCAAGGTGGGAGCATTCTCCAGCCAGTTTTAGATCGGTACGAAGGCGATCGTAGAACTGGTTTTAATCTCTTGATAGACCTTCGTCGTAGGGCAAAAAATCTATCAGGAGCATTCTAAACTGAGCGATTCTAAGCCAAGAGATTCTAAGCCAGCAGTTTCAAGATTCAACGCACTTAGAATCAACTCCTCTAAGGTGACGTATTCTTCAGGACTCAAGCCTCCAACACAATAGGAACTGTAACAGTGACGTAGCGCCGTTCTGATCACGGCGGCTTGGACAAATCGACGAGCGGCGGCTTGGGCCAACCTTGGGGATTGATAGATTCCCCGATCGCACCACGCTTCCTGATCAGAAGACGTGCAGTGAAACGAGTAACCTTCAGGGTTGGGGATCACCTTGATGAGCCACCCGCAGTACGTATCCATCAGCATTCATTTGCCATCCAATCCAACATGAATTGATCTGGATGGATCAGCTCACCTCGCCTTCACTTTTCCACAAGAAAAGCCAAAACATGAGACAGGCACCCTTGTACAGGTTGACCCCTGTACACGTTGACAATTGATTCAATTTTCAAGCGATCGGCTGCACTGACCCAGCAGATTTAATGTATCAAACTGCCCGAGGGAAAACAGGGTGGGAAGTGGGGAGAAATCGGGGGGATTTGGTTAAGAACGCCCTTGACATCTGGCCATAGGGGGGAATTTTCATCATGGATTGCGGAAATTGCATAGTACTGGGGCGATCGGGGCGATCGGGCACCTTAGCCACGGGTCAGGGGTGCTTTGAGCCGATAGCCCATTCCATGCACTGTCTCAATAAAGTCCTCGGGGGAGCCCGCAGCTTTTAACTTTTGGCGGAGGGCTTTGATGTGGGATTTAACCGCTTCTTCGGTGGGGGATTCCGTGAGGGACCAAACTTGTTCGATGATGCCCGATCGGCTGAGGACGCGCCGCCCATTGGAGACCAGCAGTTCCAAAATGGCATATTCCTTGGGGGTCAGGCTGAGGGGCTGGTTAGCATAGGTGACTTCGTAGGTGCTGGGATCAATTTGTAACTCCCCCCAGGTCAGTTGGATGGCGGTGGGATTGCCACCCCGCCGCAGCAAGGCTCTGACCCGCGCCATCAATTCCTGCAAATCAAAAGGCTTTACCATATAGTCATCGGCCCCCGCATCCAGCCCGTGGATTTTATCGGAAATGGTGTCCCGTGCCGTTAACATCAGAACGGGGAGGCGATAGTTGCGGTTGCGCAATTGGCGACAGAGGCTGAGGCCATCCAGCTTGGGGAGGGTAACGTCTAAAACCAGTAAGTCATAGTCTGTGGCAGTGAGCCAATTCCAGGCTGTTTCGCCATCTCGCACTACATCGACGAGATAGTGATGTTCAGATAAAGCATCACTTAGGACTTCAGCGATTTGAATATCATCTTCAACCACTAAAATTCGCATAGCCTTTCTTCACTGCTGTCCCTCTTTATCGTACCGATCGGAATTGATTCTGTCAGTCATGCCAAATAAATTTGTGTGGAATAAAGGAATACGTTGGGGGAGGGGCAAAGGGTTCTCGGAACAGCAGTGGTTGGCAGCAGGATTCTCCACGGTGGCGATTTGGCTGGGGATCAGCAGCTGGGCGTCCTATCACAATACAACAGAGTTTATTGACACAACCCAAAAGTTGCTCCATTCCTATGAGGTGACGCGCACCCTGGCCACAATTTCTTCAGAGATGACGATCGCGGAATCGAGTCGGCGGGGCTATGTGTTTGTGGGCAATCGGGAGGAACTCGATCGCTATCAAGAAAGTGTGGCTCGGCTAGTATCCAGTTTGCACAGCTTGGAAGGTCAGTTAGGGCGTAATCCGACGCAGTTGGAATATTTTAACCAAATCAAGCAGTTGATTCCCCAACGACTTGCGTTATTGGAACGATCGATTCAGCGCTATCGGGTTACGAATCAAGTTGATTTGGAACAACGGCAGATTACGACGGAAAGTTTACGGTTGCGCGATCGGATTCAGTGGCTGTTGGCGGAGATGCGAATCGCAGAGGAAACGCTGTTAAGGCAGGAGTTACAGCATTCCCAGAATTTAATGCAACGTCGTATGATTTTGGAGATTTGGTTAACGTTTTCGATGTTTTTGGTGCTGTTGTTAGGATTTTTGGCAGTGTATCGCCAGGTAATGAAGCGTAAACAATTGGAAGCGATGGAAGAAAAGTGGGCACAACAGCAGGAGTTAAGTGAGTTAAAGCTGAAGTTTTTTTCGATGGTGTCCCATGAGTTTAGAACACCGTTAAGTGTAGTTTTGGGATCGAGTCAACTGTTATCGGAAAATCATAGCCAGTGGTCGGCGGAGAAGCGATCGCAGAGTCTCCAGCGGATTTACTCTTCGGCGCAGGTGATGAAGCGGCTATTGACGGATATTTTGATGTTTAGCCGTGCGGAAGCAGGGAATCTGGAGTTTGAGCCGGAGTGGATTGAGTTAGATTCCTTTTGCTTAAATTTAGTAGAGGACATGCGAATGGCTGATCCGATGCAAGATTCGATTCAGCTGATCAGTCATTTCCAGGGTCAGCGGGTTCATATTGATGAGAAGTTAGTATATTCGATTTTGAGTAATTTGCTGTTGAACTCTGTAAAGTATTCCGCTGCTAACCAGGATGTTGTTTTGATTGTGGAGGTCGATCGAGCCGATTTACTCTTTTATGTAAAAGATCATGGTATGGGCATTCCTGCGGAGGATTTGCCCCATTTGTATGAACCGTTTTACCGAGGGCGGAATGTATCTACAATCGCGGGGACGGGGTTGGGCTTGGCGGTGGTGAAGAAGTGTGTGGATCTGCATCGGGGAACGATTACGGTGGAGAGCCAGGAGGGGGCGGGAACAGTGTTTACGATCCGGTTACCTGCGGCGATCGCGGAGGCAGGACCGTAGTACCCAATCCATTTGTGGCGATCAGGGCAGTCCGATCTCGGGTTTGATGGGTTCAATTCTACCAAAGATGAAAATCTCCTCAATTATATCCACCCTGCCCCGCAGCCAACCGAGCAATTGTTGGGCATCGGTTATGAGCTATTACTATTACTATGGTGACGGTACAGACAACAGGTACTGAAACCGAAAGCAGGCCATCAACTCAAATCTTTGCTACAAAATTTACAATAAAACAACCTTGGCAATAACCTAGCTCTTTTAATAAAAATCCCACAATAAAGTATCTTGTTTTCATAACGTACTGTAGATTAGTGGCGTAGATCATTTCAGAGTGCCGGATCTAATGCTACCCGTTCGCCCCAAACAAACCCGATCGCTGCTGACCGCTGATGGCATCCGCCTAGACGCCGACATTTACACCCCCGATCGCCCCGGTGAATATCCCATCCTGTTGATGCGCCAACCCTACGGACGCGCGATCGCCTCCACCGTCGTCTATGCCCATCCCACCTGGTACGCCGCCCACGGTTACATCGTCGTCATCCAAGACGTGCGCGGACGGGGCAGTTCCGAGGGCGAATTTCGGTTATTTGCATCGGAAATCAGCGACGGAGAAGCCACCGTTCACTGGGCCGCTAACCTGCCCCAAAGCAATGGCAATGTGGGCATGTACGGCTTCTCCTACCAGGGCATGACCCAACTCTACGCAGCCGTCAACCGCCCCGCCCCCCTGAAAGCCCTCTGTCCCGCCATGCTGGCCGACGACCTCTACGCCGATTGGGCCTACGAAGGTGATGCCTTTTGCCTGCAAGCCAACCTGGGTTGGGCCATCCAACTGGCCGCAGAAACCGCCCGCAGATCGGGGGACGAAGCCGCCTTCCTGCGCCTACGCCAAGCTGCCCACAATCTCCCCCTGCAAGATCCCCTTCCCGCCAATCCCGAACTCCTGCAACACCTGGCCCCCAACTCGTTCTACCACGACTGGCTGCACCGTCCCGCCAGCGATTCCTACTGGGCCACCCTCTCCCCCAAAACCTACCACGATCGCCTCGCCCATCTTCCCATGCTGCACATTGGCGGCTGGTTCGATCCCTACCTGCGCGGCACGTTGAATTTATACCAAGCCCTGGCCGATCGGGGACAAGCCCCCCAGCACCTCATCATCGGCCCCTGGGCGCATTTACCCTGGGGACGCAAAACGGGAATCATTGATTATGGCAATGCTGCGGTCAGTCCCGTCGATCAACTACAAATTCGCTGGTTTGATTACTGGCTCAAAGGCATTGATAACGGCATCACCAACGAGAAACCTGTGCAATTGTTTGCCATGGGAAGTAACACTTGGCAATCCCTAGAACAACTACCCGCCAGCTTTACGCGACCCCCCCACCCACCCACCCACTCGCCTACTCAGCTACACCTCCACCCAACCGGCCTCGCGTCAATGCAATCCGCCCCGCTCTCCCCCCAGCCCCTAACAACACCCCCGATCGCCGATCGCCTAGTCCACGATCCCTGGCGACCCGTTCCTGCCCTTGGCGGCCATGCCAGTGCACCTGCGGGCGTCTTCGATCGAGCCAGCCTGGACGATCGCAGCGACGTACTGACCTACACCACGGAACCCTACCCGGAACCCTGGCATTTACTCGGCACCCCGATCGTCCAGCTCACCGTGAGCAGCGATGCCGTTAGTTTTGACCTCTGCGCGGTGCTCTCCCAGGTGTTGCCCAACGGTCAGGTGCACCCGATCGCCCAAGGGTATCGCCGGGTACATCCCTCGTCTGAACGATCGATCGAGGCCCCCGTTACTCTTACCATTCCCCTGCAAGCAACCTATATTCAAATTCCAGCCGATGCAGCCCTGCGATTAAGCATCAGCGCTGCCTGCTTCCCCGCCTATCCCGTCAACCCCGGCACCGGAACGTTACCCGCCGCTGCCCGTGCGATCGACGCGCAAATCATTACCCTCCAGATTCAGGCTGGCTCAGTGCAGTTCGATCGTTCGATCGCTAACGAGGAATGAAAACTCCCTAAAACTCCTCCGGTACCAACTGCCCTGCTTTAACGTAAAGAATCTGGGAAGCGTCCAGCCACTGCGCATCAAATGCCCCGAGGTGAGTCGTAGTAATAATCGTTTGAAAGCGATCCTGAATCGTTTCCAATAACTGATTTTGTCGCGTTAGATCCAATTCTGCCAACACATCGTCTAACAATAATAAAGGCGGCTCACCAATCACATCCTCAATCAATTGTAACTCCGCTAATTTCAATGCTAAAACCAATGTGCGTTGCTGACCTTGGGAACCGTACTGACGCGCTGGAGTTTGATTAATTGTAAATTCAATATCGTCCCGGTGCGGCCCCACTAGCGTTGTCCCTTGGTGGAACTCCGCCGTACTGCGCGATCGAATCTTGTCCAAAAATGCCTGTTGCAAAACCTCCGGACTGTCTTCTATCAATTCCACATTGGGCAGATAGCGCAGGGTTAACGCTTCTGTGCTGGCACTAATCGATCGGTGCCAGACTTCCGCCAAGGGAATCAAGCGCTGAATCACCCGCGCCCGACGGCGAATGACCCGTGACCCTGCTACAGCTAACTGGGCATCCCACAATGATAAACTGGAAGCCTCTAAATCACTGGCAGGATTACTAGAAGAATCACCTGTGCTAGAACTCGTAGATGCCCGATCGAACAGATTACCCGCCCGATCGTTCTCCCGTTTTAAATTCTTCAGCAAAGCATTCCGCTGCCGCAAAACCTGGTTGTACTGCTGCAACACATGGGCATAGATCGGTTCCAACTGCACTAGCAATGAATCCACCCAATGGCGACGGCACTCCGGCCCGCCCCGCACCAAATCCAAATCTAAACTGGAAAACTGCACCATATTGAGCGTGCCCAGGAAATCCACCTGCCGCCGCATCGCCACGCCATTCAACGCCACCGATCGCCGACCATTGGCCCGCAGCGTCAACGACAATTCCAAATCCCCACTGGTTTCCCGGTGTAACTGTCCGACAATCTGCGCCGCTGCCGCATCGGTCTGGATCAGATCCCGATCGCGGCTGGTGCGGTGGGATTTCAACGCCGACAGCAGTTCCACCGCTTCCAACAAATTCGATTTGCCCTGGGCATTCTGTCCCAATAGAATCGTTTTTGCCGCCGTAAACTCCACGGACTGCTCAGTGTAATTCCGAAAATGGCGTAGGTTCAGCGATCGCAGATACATACCTTCAACCAGAGCAGCAGCAGGGAACAGGGAACATTAAACGCAAAAAGCGACCTGAATGCAAGAAAAAAGCGATCTCCATCAAGGAAACCGCTTTACAAAATTAATCGTGTTTCATCTTGCGTGTTCTGGAACTGGCGGCTTAGGGGTATCAGAAATCCAGCCCCAGAGATGTTAGGATTAGCGATTTTTGATAGCTTGGCGGATCAGTTTCTCTAACTCAATCCAGACAAACATCAACATACTAACACCGACGCAAATCATGAGTTCAGTCGAATTAATGTAGTGGGTACCAAAGAAGTTACGTAATGGCTCGACGTAAATCAATGCGAGTTGCAACAGCGTCGTCAACACTACAGAACCCAAGACATAGGGGTTAGACCAAGGATTGAGCTGAATGGATAGCTGCGTATTCGATCGAATTGCCATGGCGTGCCCCATCTGCGCTAAACAGAGCGTGGTAAAGACCATCGTCTTCCAGCGATCGGCGTCTAATCCAGCGGCAGGATCGGCAGTTTGCTCGGTGTAGCCCACTGCCCAAACCATTAACGAGATCGTCAAAATGGCTAGAACAATCCCGATCCGTAACATGTAAGCCCCTAAGCCCCGTGCAAAAATGCTTTCCCGAGGATGGTTGGGGGGACGGCGCATGACATTGGGTTCTGCCGGTTCCACCGCTAAGGCCAGGGCGGGTAAACCATCGGTCACCAAGTTCATCCAGAGGATTTGCAACGGCGACAACGGTACACCCCCAATGCCCAACAACGGCGTTGCCGCGATCGTAATCACTTCCCCAATGTTGGAACCCAGGATGTACTTAATAAAGCGGCGAATATTGCTGTAGACCACCCGCCCTTCTTCCGCTGCCGCAACGATCGTGGCGAAGTTATCATCCAGCAACACCATATCGCTGGCTTCTTTACTGACATCGGTTCCGGTAATGCCCATGGCAATGCCAATGTCGGCCTGTTTCAGCGCAGGGGCATCGTTCACGCCATCCCCCGTCATCGCCGCAATTTTGCCTCGGTGCTGAATCGCTTTGACAATGCGTAGTTTATGCTCCGGTGCCACACGGGCATAAACGCTAATGTCATCCACCAATGTTTCCAAATCAGCCTGACTCATTTTCTCCAATTCACGGCCTGTCACCACCCGATCGCCCGGTTGGGAAATCCCCAAGTCCTCCGCGATCGCCTGAGCAGTCAACTGGTGGTCGCCTGTGATCATGACGGGACGAATGCCAGCGGTCAAACAGCGATCGACGGCCTCTTTCACTTCCGGGCGAGGCGCATCCAGCATGTCCACTAAGCCCAGCCAAATTAACTCCCGTTCGGTGGCTTCATCGCTGCCCTCTTGCGGGAGTGTGGCCAACGGACGATAGGCAAAGCCCAGTACCCGCAGCCCCCGCGACGCGAGGTAATTATTGCGTTGGATAATCTGATCCCGTTGAGCCGCAGACAATTCCTGCACCGTATCACCGACTTGAATTTGGGCGCAGCGCTCTAGTACCAATTCTGGCGAGCCTTTGGTGAACATCAGGTAAGGCTGGGACAGAACCCCTGTTTCCGCTTGCAGCAGTCCCGTAGCATCCTGGACAATCACGCTCATGCGTTTGCGCTCGGAGGAGAAGGGAAACTCCCCGACCCGAGGCAATTTCGCGTTCCACTGATCCGCTTCAAATCCGGCCTTAGCTGCAACCACCACCAACGCGCCTTCCGTGGGGTCACCCAGGATAGACCAATTGCCATTCTCGCTCTGGAGCACCGAGTCGTTACACAGGGTACAAGCCAACAACAAGGCCCGCAGCTCCGCAAGCTCCATGGGCTGAATCAGTTGCCCAGATTGGAAGAACTGACCTTTGGGAATGTAGCCTTCTCCGGTAATTTTGGAAGTCAGCGAAGCCGTATTGATTCCCTGCACTACCATTTTATTTTGGGTCAGGGTGCCGGTTTTGTCGGTACAGATGGTGGTGACGGAACCGAGGGTTTCCACGGCGGGCAACTTGCGGATCAGGGCGTTGCGGCGCACCATGCGCTGGGTGCCGATCGCCAGGGTCACGGTAATCACAGCGGGCAAGCCTTCGGGAACCACCGCCACAGCCATGGAGAGGGAGACGTTGACCAGTTCCTTAAAGAAGTCAATGAACGACTTATCAAAGGCAATCCGACCGCTGGTGAACCAATGGTTGCCCACTCCTACCAAAATAATCAAACCGACCAGTGCCAAGGAGCCCGTTACTAGGGCTTGGCTGAGTTGATCCATGCGCTGTTGCAGGGGCGTCGGTTCCGATTCCACCGATTGCAGCATGGTGGCAATTTTGCCCAATTCGGTGTTCATCCCGGTTTGGGTAACCACGATCGTGCCGCGACCCTGGAGAACTTCTGTACCTTGGTAGACGCTGTTGAGCCGATCGCCCAGGGGAGAATCTTCCGGCAAAACGAGGGCGGCGCGTTTATTGACGGCTTGGGCTTCTCCGGTGAGGGCAGACTCGCGAATTTGCAGGTTGGCTCCTTCCAGCAAGCGACCATCCGCTGAAATTTGTACTCCGGCTTCCACCTGCATAATGTCTCCTGGGACTAAATCCTTGGAGTCAATTTCGAGGAGTTTGCCATCCCGCAACACCCGTACTTGGGGCGAAGACAGTTGCTTGAGAGCCGCCAGCGCTTTTTCCGCGCGGCTTTCCTGGAGGTAACCTAGGACGCCGTTGAGAATGACGATCGCCATGATCGCGATCGTGTCTTTAAAGGGCACATCCCCCGGCTTGGGCGCAATGACATCCATGATGCCGGAAATGACCGCCACGCCGATCAGCATGATCAGCATGATGTTCTTAAACTGATCGAGCAGGATTTCCCAGGTACTTCTGCCTGCGGTTTCTTCCAGTTCGTTAGGGCCAAATTTAATCTGGCGATCCTGCACCTGTTGGCTGGATAGACCGCTGGCCCGATCGGTTTGCAGGAGTTCTACCGCGCGATCGGCCTCTAGCGTATGCCATGCCGACTCAAACTGGGGAGATAACTTTGCAGACATAGGAAAACTGTATCAGAGACGAATGGTATAGCACTTAATCATAGTGTTTAATGCCCCAAAACAGCACTATTTTTTAGTGTGAATTTGCAAAAAATCCGCTATTCTTGAGAACTATTAAGGCACTTAACTCAAACGCTTAACTCAGAGAAACGATTTGCAGACAACCGATGACTCAGGTTAATGACCAAGACTTTAGACGACTGGAGTGCTTGATCAATCAGCCTTAAGTCAGTTCTAGGGGTTGGGTGGTGTCTGACTAATGGATGAGTTGAATGGCTGCGTTCTACCTGATGGGTGACCTAGGAAATCTTGATGGGTGGCTACGATCGTCGTTTGGGTTAGGTGTTGCTATTGATTGCCTTGGAGAGAAATACGGACTCCCATGAACCCTTTTCTGCCCGCACAATTATTTGGTCGAGAGGATGAGTTGACGATCGTCAGTCAAATTTTGGCGGACGATGGGGATTTGTTGTTGGCGGGGGTGCCGGGAATTGGGCGGCGGCGCTTGATGCGATCGGCGGCGCAGAGATGTCGGGCCAAGGTGGTGGAAATTGACTGTCTGCGGGCGACGGATTATCGAAGATTTCTCCAGTTATTGGCGGAGGGGATTCTGGCGACGTTTAATTCAGCGATGGAGTTAAGTTTAATTCAGCGTTGGAGCCAGCAATATTCATTGATTCTCGATACAAATAGTACAGGCCAACCTAAGTTATTGTTTGATTTTACCAAGGGGGAAGAGTGGCCGCTGTTGCAAGCGTTGTTAGCGTTGCCGCAGGTGTTGGCGGAGTGCTTGGATTGTCGGGTGGTGTTGGTGTTTCAGAGTTTTCCGCACATTCGATCGTGGGATCGGCAGGGCAAGTGGGAGCATTATCTGCGGCAGGAGATTCAACTGCAAACGCGGGTGAGTTATGCGATTATTGCGACGGTGGCGGAGAAGTGGGCGGATCAGAGTGAGCTGGAGACGGTGTTGTTGGGGCCGTTGCCCGATCGGGATTTGCAGGGTTGGTTGGAACGATCGATGGCGAGTTGTCAGTTGACGCTGGATGGGGAGGCGATCGCGTTATTTTTGAGCTATGTGCAAGGACATTTTGGCGATGCGATCGCGTTGGCGAAACGGGTTTGGTTAGATCATCGTGGGGCTGGGCAGATGGTGCGGGCCCATCAGGTGTATCGCAGTGCGGTGTCGCTGATTGAGGATTTGGCGGTGACGTTTGAGTCTTTGATTTTGCTGCTGCCCAATAGTCAGGTGCGGGTGTTGGAGAGTTTGGCGCTTGATCCGACGGATAGTCCCCACGCGAAGGAGTATATCCAGAAGCACCATTTGTCGCGGGGTGGGACGTTGCAGGGGGCGTTGTCGAGTTTGGAGCAGAAGGGTTTGATTTACGGGGCGGATTACGGCTATCGGATTGCGTTGCCGATGTTGGGGTTATGGTTAAAGCATCGGTTGGGGTAGGGGGAAGAGGCCCAGATTAATTAGATTGGTTAAATCAGTCTGAAGTAAATGGATTTAGCAATGAAATTTCGCAGCCCTCAAAGTCACGGATATTACGGGTCACCAATGTTAATTGATGAACTTTAGCAGTCGCTGCAATTAACATATCAGCTTGGGTTCGAGTGTTCCCCTGCGACCGCAGCCGTCCTCGTATCTCTCCAGCGGTTTGAGCAATATCAGGCGTAACCGGAATAATTTGGCAATAGGTCGTTAAGAAATTTTGAAACCAGCTTTGAATTCGAGAGTTAGGCTTAGCGCTTAGTCCATAAATGATTTCTTCCAGTGTAATGACGCTTAACTCAAAGGATACAATGGTTGTACTCCAGGTAAGGACTCCAGGGTTTGGCTGAGGCTTGACTAATTCGCTAATAATATTGGTATCACAGAGGTAAATCATGCGGAAAAATCAGCAAAGGGGTTAGGACGATTCTGGCGAGTTGGAATATCGAAATGGTAGTCTTCTTCTACACAGATCTGGCGTAATTCCTCAAAGGCATGGGCTAATGAATGCGGTTGTTGTGCTTGCTCTGATTCACGATGAAGGATTTCTTTATCCTGTGCTGAAATGTCCTGTTTCCCAGGTTGACCTAAGCCTGCGACAGACAGTAAAAAATTTTGCCTAGAAGGAGTTGGTTCCTGAGCCTGAGCGGTTTTGTAGCGCAAGTAGTCCAGGAAATTGGCCAACTCTGCCAGAGCTTCATCAGGTAGGGTCTTGACTACTTCAACAAGATCTTGCCGTTCTACTGTTTTAGACATGGCTATGTTACTGATGACGTAGGGGATCTCTATTTTAGCTTGTTCACAAACAACATAAAGATATCCACAAACGATTAGCCAGATACGATCGAGATCAGCAGGAGTAAATCATGGACAATGCAAAACAAGAGCGTTTGATGGCAGAGGGTTGGAAGGTTGGGACGGCTGCGGATTTTCTGGATCTGACGCCAGAGGAGTCGATGATTGTTGAGATGCGATTGGCGTTGAGCCGTCGATTAAAAGAGCGACGTAAAATGCAAATGACGCAATAGGAGGAGGTGTTTTCCCCTTTACCAGGATCAGGGAACTGGAGGGAACTGGATACAAGAGAGAAGAGCTTAGGTATGATGAAGGGTGGAACTGCTGTGTGGCGAACCAATGAACGAAGCTCTCCTGGAAACCTATCAAAAAGCCTATCGAGCCTTGGATCTTTTTCCATTGGTGAAGTCAGAGGATATTGAAAAATACCGGATCGACTATGGGCGTGAGGTGTTAGTTCGCGTAAAGAGCGAGATTAATGCGTCAATGAAGGACGGGAAGGTTATCTTTACGGGGCATCGGGGCTGCGGTAAATCAACGTTGCTCAAGCGGTTGGGCATTGAGATGCAGGGGCAGCATTTTGTTGTTTTCTTCTCGATCTCAGATTTGGTGGAACCATCAGCGGTGAGTCCGATCAATATTCTGTATTCGATCGGGTTGCGGTTATTGAGTGCGGCGACGACGGCAAATGTTCCGGTACCCGAGGATATCAAAGAGGAGTTACTGGGCTGGCTCACCAAAACTCAGAAACAGAAGACGGAAACGGTTGTAAAATCTGAAATGGGTTTTGGGCTGGATAAGTTATTGCAATTGGCAACGCTTAAGCTTCAGCAAGAGAAAGCTTTTCGGGATGAGGTGGAGACCGTTTTTGCAAAGCGGGTGTCGGATTTGGTGCAGCGGCTCGATCGCTTGGCAGCAGGGATTCAGACGACTATCAAGAAGCCTGTACTTGTCATCATTGATGATCTCGATAAGCTGGAACTAGGTATGGCGGAGGCACTGTATAGCAAGAATGTGAAGTCGCTGTTTTCGCCAAAGTTTCGGATTGTCTATACGGTGCCGATCGCCGCAATCCAGGAACCCAAGGTGATGGGGGCATTAAATTCCGAGGGGGTGGTGCGGCCTTATTTGTTTCCGATCGCGAAGTTTTTCCCGAAGGATCAAACCCGAAATCCGCAGGCAAAGCCATTGGAGAAGCCCTTTCAGGCATTTTTGCAGATCCTCCAGAAACGAATTCCGGAAGCGTTGATTGAGCCGGAAACGGCTTGCAAGATGGTGTTGATGAGTGGTGGGGTGATGCGGGAACTGGTACGGATTGCGCGGGAATGCTGCACGGAAGCGATGTTTCAACTAGAAATCGATCCCGATCGCACGGAAGTCAAGATCGATGATGCAGTGTTGCAGGTGGCATTGCGGAATCTCCGGTTAGATTTTGCTCGACAGATTACGCCGGATCTCTATGGGGTGTTGGTGCGGGTGTATCAAACTCAAAAGCAGGAGGATGCAGCGGATGGTGGATTTGTGAAGCTGCTGCATGGGCTGATGGTGCTGGAGTATGAGAACGATCGACTGTGGTATGACGTGCATCCGATCGTGGTGGATTTGCTGCGGCAGGAGGGGTTGATTGAGTGAGGTAATGGCGGATCAAGAGAGGCGCGATCGGGAGAATCAACGGAATTTTCGTAAGTTGATTTTGTCGGTGCGGGCGGGGTTGGGGCGGCTGGATTTGCTGCTGGTGGTGTGTGATAACCCAAGCTATCGGGATGAGCTAATCCGACAGTATGAGCAGGAGTTGCAGGGGAAGGACATCACCTGTTTGCGGGTGCGGCTTCAGCCTGAGCAACCGAGTCTGAAGCAGGCGCTGCTGGAGCTAGGGACGCGGGAGGCGGTGCTGCATGGGGATTTGCCTGTGGTGGTGACGGTGTTGGGGGCCGATCAACTGCTGGCGGCTAGGCTGGGGGAGGAGAAGTCGGCAAGGGAGAGGCTGTTTTTTTCGTTGCAGTGGACGCGGGAAGCCCTGCGACAGTTTCAGTTTCCGCTGATCCTGTGGCTGACGGAGGAGATGACGCGGCAGCTAGCCCAGCAGGCACCGGATTTTTGGAGTTGGCGGGGCGGGGTGTTTGAGTTTGTCAGGCCGATGGTGTGGCAGACGGAAGCAGGGGGGCAGCGGCAGTGGGGACGAGAGGCGACGACCTATGCGCCAGAAGCCCTAGCGAATCCTGAAGAACTTCAGCAGCAAATCACCGAGATTCAAGCGCAGGATCCCGAGTCACCTTTGCTAGAAAGCCTCTACGAAAGTTTGGGGGAAACCTATTACAAGCGACTTCAGCAGGGACAAGCCGTCGATCGACAAAAAGAGCAGGAACTGGCGATCGTTGCTTTCCAAGAAGCAATCTCTCGCCGTGAAGCCCTAGAAGACTTGACCCCTCTCGCTGTCAGTCTGAGCTATTTGGCGTTATTGTACGATTCCATGGGGCGTTATGGGGAAGCGGAACCCTTATTTCAGCGGGCCTTGCAGATCCGTGAGGCCCAACTCGGCCCCGACCATCCCGATACCGCCACCAGCTTGAATAACTTGGCGCTATCGTACCGTTCCATGGGGCGTTATGGGGAAGCAGAACCCTTATATCAACGGGCTTTACAGATCCGTGAAGCCCAACTCGGCCCCGACCATCCCGATACCGCCACCAGCTTGAATAACATAGCGGCATTGTACGATTTCATAGGGCATTATGGGGAAGCGGAACCGTTATATCAACGGGCCTTGCAGATCCGCGAAGCTCAACTCGGTCCTGACCATGCCGATACCGCTACTAGCTTGAATAACATGGCGGTATTGTATCGTTCTACGGGGCGTTACGGAGAAGCGGAACCGTTATATCAACGGGCCTTGCAGATCCGCGAAGCCCAACTCGGCCCTGACCATCCCGATACCGCCACCAGCTTGAATAACATAGCGGAATTGTATCGTTCTATGGGGCGTTATGGGGAAGCGGAACCCTTATATCAACGGGCCTTGCAGATCCGTGAAGCCCAACTCGGCCCCGACCATCCCGATACCGCACAAAGCTTGAATAACTTGGCGGGATTGTACGATTCCATGGGGCGTTATGGGGAAGCGGAGCCCTTATATCAACGGGCCTTGCAGATCAGCGAAGCCCAACTCGGCCCCGACCATCCTTCTACCGCCACTAGCTTGAATAACATAGCGGCATTGTATCGTTCCATGGGGCATTATGGGGAAGCGGAACCGTTATATCAACGAGCCTTGCAGATCCGCGAAGCCCAACTCGGCCCCGACCATCCCTCTACTGCTACCAGCTTGAATAATTTGGCGGCATTGTACGATTCCATGGGGCGTTATGGGGAAGCGGAACCCTTGTATTTGAGGACGCTAGCAATTTTTATGAATGTTCTGGGTAAAACCCATCCCAATACCCAAACTGTTCAGAATAATTACCGTTATCTCCTGCAACAGACGCTAGCTGCTGGCAAGGCAGAGGAACTCTCGGATCATCCTATGACGCAAGCAATCCTAGAGGAATTGCGTCAGATTTAAGCCAGATCAACTCTAGTTCCGCGCTACACAACGCTTAACTCGAAAAAGAGAAACCGAAAAAATACACTCAAAGTCCCCCTTAACAAGGGGGATTTAGAGGGATTGGGAACATACGATCGACCATGAATTCCCATACAACAACCACACTTGAGAACTTCTAGAGAAGACGCTGTAATGATTACTCGATCGACACCATGCAGATCATAATCCTTAAAAAAGGAGAAACTGTACGAAGGAATAAAGAAGGAGTGGAAAATATCATTTCAACGCTCTTCTGTTGAGGAGGATTGAGATCGATCGCCCCTCATCCCCCAATATTGCAAAATATTACACGATCGCAAATTCTCGCAATAAAGTTGACAGCCTTCTAATTTATCCGTAGTCTAGTTTCTCAAGCTGAATCGATCGCGTTTCCCAAAGCCCATCGATCGGCCAATCTCCCAAAAATTAAGGCGCTACCCATTGTTGGTTCCAGCAACAAAAGGTAGCTAAACCCCCCAAGCTGACGTGACCAGCGTGGCGGTCTGACACGGATTTTAACATTCGATCGGGCCACCCTACTTGTCCTGCGCAAAGGGTGGCCTTAGTTTTTCGGGTTTTTCCCATCCCTACAATCAGGACTGGAGTTTGGACTAACAAAATGAGAAAAGGGCAGTCCTAAAACACCGGGGCTGCCGTAAGGTCAATGATGATGTATTGCATTGACCTTATGATCTTCGAACAACTGAGCCAATTTCGTCAAAGTT
>NZ_JACJRC010000023.1 GCF_014697025.1 Alkalinema sp. FACHB-956
TACCGAAATCGAGGACGGAGCCTGCGGCATAATGTCCTGATTTTGGCACCGTCTCTCACAGAACTCAGCCACTTTAGCAGGTTGGGCAATTTTCCTCTGCTTCTAATCCTTTAGTCCAAACTCCAGATTTAGATAGTCTACTGATATCAAATAGTCAAAAATAAATGGTAATCCACAAAACGTACAAAGAGTAGAGAGGATGAGAGACGTTGTTAATTATAGAAATTGCAATGGGTGTTAACTGCTTAGATAACGGTTAGGCTTAGAGGGAGTGTGCTCCGGTGCAATAAGAGCTTGTTGGAGAGTGCGTTGATTCTGGAGAAATTCTTCCGAAACTTGGAGATTAATGCCTGTCAGACCAAGTTGCTCGGATCGAAGTTCTTGGGCAATGAGTCCTGATAGACTGCCTATGGCTAATACATAGACACTGTTTCCCATAGAGTTTACCAAGTTATCCATCATGTAGAAAACAAGGACAATTGCAATTGCGGCGGCGGGTGCAATTTTGGGATGCAACCAAGTTTTAGCAGGGTAATAATAGGTCAACAACACAACGGGGAGGAGAATGACAGTAGTAACTGCGGTTAATCCAAACACTCCGGTTGTCCCAAAGGTCATTACCCAAAAGCTATCAGTCACGGAAACATCCAAGCCATATTCGTTATAAACCCGCGATCTCCCCCAACCGGCCCATCCAAATAACATTCGCTGACGGGCTTTAGTAATTAGATTTTTCTCGTTGTCGAACCTAAATTCCAGAGATTGAGCCCGTTCGGGGTTGATAGTACTGGAGACTAACTGCACTAACTGATCGCCATTGAACGCGCCGGTCGTTGCGACATATAGATAGGAAGCGATTGTAGCGACTAAGACTAGTACTAAAAGTGTAGTGCGTAAGAACCGGATAGTAATTAGAATTGCAAATGATAAAAGTAAATATAGCCAAGCTCCAGTGGACTGAATAATAATTACAACCGCCGTTAACCCCCCAATCAGATGGTGAATGGAAATTCTCCAGAGTCGAGTGAGGGTACCAGATTGCCACAGCCAAATACCAATAATAGTAACGAGTGCCATCCAGAGGGCAACGGACAAACCATGAACATTAAATAAAATGGGACGATATCCCCCTTTACGAATGGATTGCATGAATGCGTAGTCATTGACCGGAACCCCATAGAGCATTGTGTGGAGCTGGGGACTCATCCGGAATTCAAAAAGACACAGTGGTGCATAAACCACGCCTCCAGCCAACATCCCGATCGCGAGGGCTTTGAGACCTGCTAGATTACCTAAATAGAGTCGGCCAAAAAAGTAGGGGACCCCCCAATAGGCGATTTGCTCTGAGGCAGCTCGAAATCCATCATAAGCTCCCAGGCCGTTCATCATTGAGGACATAAAAGGGCAAGTACACCAGACCAACATGGGCAAATCGATCAGGCTGGGACGAAATAATTTCACGTAGTACCAATCTAGGAAAATAGCGGAGAATAAAACTGCATAGCAAGTGGCACTCATTTTTCCATAGGCAGGCAGCCCAGGAATGGGATAGGAGTAAACGGGTAAAAAGAGATAGGCGGTGACAAAACTAATAATGAGTGCTCTGTGGGGCGGTAAATGTTTAAACAGAAAAAAAACAATACCCAGCCAGCCAAATAGAACTATCGGAATGAGGATAAACATATAAAAATTAGAATGTGAATTTAAGACATTTCACTCAAAATTTTCCACATGGTATGAGCACGGCGTTCAGCAACTTTGTCATAGGTAAATTGTTGAGAATTTTTCCAGCCTGCTTGCCCCATTTGGTATCCTTGATTGAGATTGGCGGCTAAGGTGCGGAGTGCTTCAATCCAAGCATCCTGCTCATAGGGAGGTAAAACCCAACCGTCAATACCATTACGGACTCCAACCCCTGCTCCCATAGGAGACACTAAAACAGGAAGACCGTGGGCCATAGCTTCATAGGTGACCTGAGGATCCCCTTCTTCCAAGGTAGGAAAAGCAAAGACGTCGGCTTGCTGAAAAACCTCGGTGACATTGTAAGAGAAGGGTAAGCAAGTAATTTTTGGATGGTTCAACAAATCTCGACATGCTTCTGCGATCGCTGGCTCAATTTTACCGCAGAGAAGCAGTCGTCCCTCAATTCCTGACTTGAGAAAGGCTTCCATTAATAGGTGGACGCCTTTGCGTACACAAATTGAGCCCACAAACAAAACGGTAAAGGGACGATTAACAACAGGTTGATAGGGCGATTGTTTCAATAACTGGGCAAAGCGATCAGGACACCAACCATAGCTAGTGGCAACTAGTTTTTCGGCAGGAAACCCTGCTTTGAGAAAGGAGTCTTTAACAAAAGCTCCAGGACAAAATAGTAAGTCAGATAGCTCAACTTTTCTAATCTCATCCTGCACCATTTCGTCAGTAATGCCATGTTGAGGAATCAACCCTAAACGTTGATAGGCATCATCTAAAATCTCCTTGGAAAACCCTTGAAAGCAATTTACTCTTTCTAAGAAAATTGGCTTATTCTGTTTTCGAGCACGCAGAAATGTATTCACAGAAATTGCAGGCCAAATGTAGGCAGCATCATAGTTTTTGAGTTGCTTTAGGAAGTTCTTTTCCGTTACCTTTTGATCAATTCTTAAGCGATAGTATATTCCCTTAAAACGATCGGGAATGGAAGGACGAATGTTTTCTCTCAGAGCATCCTGTTCAGCTATCGCAGAAACAATCCCCGTAAACTCAATGGGAGCTTGCATTCTTGGGCGGCAGAGAGATAGAAAAATGTGGGAAATTCCCCAGTTAGAGAAATAAATTGGATAAGTTGCAGCGATATGGTACCGTTTCATAAATAAAACAAAAGTGATTTATAACTCAAAAATTTTCACCAACAGAAGGCAGATCAATTTTACAATGGTCTTTTCAAATTTTTGGATATTTAGAATACGTCTACAAAATTCAAGCTTAGAATTACACTGCACCATAGGAGTAAGCGATCTGCTCGACATTGAAACAGCCTATATATTCTGGGTAGAGAACAACCGCTCGAGCGGGAAACCTAGCCCAAGAGTATAGCGTAGCCAAACCAGACCAAACAAAGTTACTAAAAAGGTGAGGCTGATTGCCACATCTTGCCAAATGACGTTAAGATTTTCACGCACAAGACCGTAAGCAGTTGCTAGGTAAAGGGGAATATCATTTAAAGCAATCACTACAATTACACCTAGTATTCCCCAGTGTGCAAATCCAAAGGGTAAGCCAAAACCAGTCCAGAGCAATTTCCCAGTATTCCCCCAGGTTTGATACTGTGGCTTCCCAAGAGCAATCAAAATAGGGTGGCTAGATTGTGCTAAGACATTAGGCCACCATCCGAGTGCTAATATCGGTAGCATCCAAGCACCTTCAGCATATCGCTGATCGTACAAAATTAAAATTGGGAGATCCCCTAAGCAAACAAAGGCTGAAAACCCAACAGCAATCGTCAAAAGAAATCCGCGACGGTTTTTCAGAAGTTTTGTTCGTAGCTCCGTTCGTGGCAAACTCAATAACTGAGCAACAGCAGGAAAAATGACCTTATCGGATAGATTAGTAACAACATTTCGAGGAATATCTGAAATCGAAAGAGCTACACCATAGATTCCCAGAACTTGCCAGGAGAGTAGTTTTCCCAATAGGAAGCGATCGATTTGTCCAGCTCCGAATGTGAGAATTGTTGACAGCAGAATCCACTTGCCAAACGAGAGCAACTCTTTCAAATAGAACCGATTCCAGGCAAATCGATTCCGATAGTTAGGAATCAATAAATGGGAAGAAACGGTAAGAACTATCATGTTCAAAAGTTGGCTGAGTACTAATGCCCAAATGTTTCGAGTAAACCAAGCGATCGCAATACTCAACACCGTAACAATCAGTTGAGTCTGGAGGGAATAAAGAGAAAGACGACGAACTTCTAGGTGGCGTGTCAGAGTATAGATTGCTGTAGATCCTAAGCCATCTAGAATGCAACTCAAGCCCATGACTGGTAATAGCCAAACTAGTCGAGGTTCTTGATACAAAGTAGCAGCAGGTTGTGCTAAAAGACAACAGAATACCCAAAGGATACACCCACGCAGAATCTTCACAGTCCAAATGGTATTGAGTAATTCTGGATCGTCCCCCTGTTCATGCCGAACAACTGTTGCATTCGTGCCAAGATCCGAAAACAAAAATAGACCTACTATAATGGTCTGGACAAGACTCATTAAGCCGAACAATTCTGGAAAGAGCAACCGGGTCATTATCATGCTACTGATTAGCCGGATAATAGTGCTCAATCCGTATAGCCCAACACTCCAGAGTGCTCCTTGCAGGACGAGTTGCTTGAGGGAAGATGGTTGTTGGAGCAGAGTACGGATTTTGTCTGTGGCAGCCTTGAGGTAGGAGGTTGACATATCGATTCTTGAGAGTGCTGGGCGGTGATAGCGCGCTGTCAGAGCAAAAGGGCTACGATTAAAGGTAGGAAAACTAATGCTCAAAGCTTTGGAGACTTCGGGGGATCAGTAGTATCTAATTGGGGCAGGGGGGTTTGAAACAGCTGGATCAGATTTTGGGCAATCAATTTAATCTGATGTGCCGCGGCGACGCGGTCAAATCCGGCTTGCCCCATTTGGTGGAGTTGAGTAACTGAAATGGTCAGTGCAGCACGTAAAGCATTGACTAAGGCGGTTATAGATCCCGCCGGAATGAGCCAACCACAAACTTCAGGTTCCACTAATTCTGGAATACCTGCAATGTAAGTGCTAATGACCGGGCGGCCTAAGGCCAAGGCTTCCATGATGACTACGGGTAATCCTTCTGCAAAACTGGGTAACACTAACGCCCGCGACGATTGTAAGTACTGTTGCACCGTTGTACTGCTGGCCCATCCCGTAATCGTTATGGATGCTTGTAGACCATAGCGCTGAATTAAGCTTTCCAGTTGGGGTCGAAGTTCTCCATCCCCCACGAGTGTGAGGTGCAGAGAATAGCCCTCTGCCACTAATTGTCGTACTGCTTCTACCAGTAATAACTGACCTTTGGCAGCGCACAATCGACCTACGCAAACTAGATGGGGCGTTTCAGGAATTGGTGTGATAGCTTGACCCAAAAAATCGGGATCTAGGCCACAACGAATCACTTGAATTTTCGGCCATTGTTCTACAGAGCACCAACGGTAAAGTTGACTACGACTAAAGGAACTAATCGTTGCAACAAATTTGGCCCGCTTGACCTTCTCGGCTAACTTCATTGCCTGGGGTCGATCGAATTCATCGGGGCCATGTACCGTAAAACTATAGGGAGGGCCACCCAAAGCATGGCACAGACAGGCAACCGCTGTGGAATTTGACCCAAAATGGGCATGGACATGATCAATCTTGGCTGCCATCAACCATTGCAGCAGTGTGCAAGCTTCTAAAAGATAAATGAGGTGCCGCAACAGCCCTCGATCGGACTGCCAGCCCAACTGAATTGCAAGCTGTAATGCCTGCCAAAAGCGACCTGGATGACCTAGAAAAACCTGAAAACCTGCAATTAGAATACCCCAAAAACCTTGATTTAAAATGATTCGCGTTTTCTGTAGTTCTTCGAGATCAGCGGGATCAACTAGTTCATTCGCACAGGAACGGATAGAAAATCGCTGTACTTCTAGCCCTGTCGCTTCCACTGCGGCAATTTCCCGCCGAATAAAGCTATGACTCACCTTAGGATACTGATTAACCAAATAGGCAATTTTCATAGGACTTTCACTTCAAAGCAGCAATTGATTTCATAGCCAGCCCTAAAAATCCTTAAGACTTGAACCTCAGAGATGGGAAGAGGGGGCGACATCACTGGAGTCCCGTTGGGTGCGTATCCATTCTGACTGGGGGCGAATCAAGAATTGCAAATAAAGGGGAATTTTCCAAACCAGATAAAGCGGAACGGCCAATAACTGACGGAAAGAAACCATATCCCGACAAAATCGGTACCAGGCAACTAGAATACTTGCCATCAAGAGCCCCCCTCCAGTCCCTAGAACAACCGTTGGCAACCAGAAATTGCCCAACAAACCAGTCAGAACTGACAAAATCAATAAACCAGCCCAAACCATCACCAGGAGTGCCAAGGGTGGAATACTGAGATCGAGGGCGATCGCGGCGATTTCGAGACGGCGTTGACGTAGGGCTGCCTTCAAGAGTACCCAAACTTGCTTCTGCAATGTTTTTAAATGGCCATGCTCCCAGCGAGTTCTTTGGCTCTGGGCTGCACGGCCATCGGAGGGTAGAAATCCAGTGACTTTACTCTGCGAGGTAAACTTCGGTAAATGCCCCGAGATGGCCAAGTCAATGGCTAACTGCATATCCTCTACCAAGTTACCCCGATCGAGAAAGGCATTTTCAATAATGGCCCAGGGAAAGGCCATACCATTTCCTGTTAACAGACAGGGAAGACCCAACCGCGCTAGACCCTGGGGCCGCACCCAGTTCTTGACGGTAAAGGCAAAGGCGGAAATGGCATCCTTGGGTTTGGGGGGATGGTGGGGAGGGTAGAGAAGATAAAGCGCTTGAATGGGGCGATGGAAAGCAATCGTTTGATAGGCTAGCTGATCAATTGTGCCGGGATGGACTGTACAATCGGCATCAAAAATAATGACGGCTTCCGGTGGAGCCTTGGCCATTTCCTGCAAGCCATAATTTAAAGCATAGCCCTTACCTCGTCGTAGGAGATCATGGCGTTCTAGCACGATCGCCCCTTGGGTTCTCGCAATTGCGGCTGTGTCATCATCACAGTTATCTGCTACAACAATCAAGCGATCGCCAGGATAGAGTTGTGCTTGAATCGTCTGTAGGGTTGGGATCATTCCTTCCCCTTCATTATAAGCAGGAATTAAGATATCTAGGGAAGGACGCGATCCTTGCAAGATAGATGAACCCACGGGTTCAGGTAATGAATCCGGCAGAAGCGCTGTAAGACATTCCAGAAAAAGAATACCAATGGGAATGATAATTCCCACAGCACAGCCCAAGAAAATCCAACCTAAGAACTGAGCGACGGAAGGAATGGTCACCACAGATAACACGAAACTGGGGACATCATTTCCAATCAACGATGCCAGCAGCAGGGGACTGTCTACTAACAAAATGGGCTCTCCATATACTCAATTCTCCACTCTTCACTGTGAATGCTTTGCACAGACATCTTAATTTAATGATTCTGAATCCACGGAGTTAACTATCTAGCGAAGGACTTTTCGATCGACGATCGGAGACCCGTGGCTCCGAATGATAAATCGGTCTTTGGTAGCCGTAGGACATTCCCGAAACTGAACGAGGATGATTAGTCACGACACCTAAAACCGGCAACTGAAATTCTTGTAATGTTGTCAAGGCTTGCATAACGATCGATCGCTTGGACGCTCGAATTCCCACGACTAACAACAATCCATCAGCATAGGCCGTCAAAAAGCAGGAATCCGTGATGCCTAAAAGGTGGGGGGAATCGTAGATCACTAAATCAAACTGTTCACCCCAGTCATCAACCAGTTGCTTCATTTGTTGGGAAGCCAACTTACGGGGGGAATCCGCCGAAAAATGACCAGCGGTCACCACCATCAGATTCTTGCTATCCGGGGCCGGTTGGATGCAATCAGCAAGATCTTGTTTTTGTTCCAGAATATCTGCCAATCCTAGGTGATTATCCAATCCCAGGTGAGTATGAACCTGCGGTAGCCGAAAGTTGGCATCTACCAATAATACTTTTTGGCCGGCATCAGCGGCTGTCTGGGCGAGCTGAACAGCAACGGTCGTCTTCCCTTCACCAGGAGATGCGGAACTAATGACCAGCGATCGAATCGGCTGAGTCGCTCCGAGAAACCGTAAACCTGCCAGTAAATTATTAAAAGATTCACGGAATAACGTGTTGTGCATCACACTCAGATGAATGCGATGTAACCAGTTATAGGAATTATCCTCGCTCAGGCTGACCTGTCTGCTATAGGGAATAACCGACACCACAGGAACTTTGACCGCATCCTGCACATCCTCTGTGACATAGAAGATATTCCGGATTTTTTCGAGAAGCACTGCACAGATAATCCCCAGAATAATTCCTCCCACCGCCCCCATGGGTACCTTCTTCTTAATATCCCGGGGCATGGGTACGGGTTGCCCGTTCTTATCCAAGGGCAGAGCGGGTTTCGCTGCAAGTTGCCAAGGAACTTCTTTTTGGGCAGCCTCAACGCTCAAGGTATCGCGTTGAATCGTCAGTTGATTCAACGTCCGTGTTGCAATTTCCAATTCCCGTTGGTATTCGTTATATCGCCGGATAATTTGCGGAATTTGTTCGATTTTTTGACTGGCCTCCTGTTCTGTACTGGCCAAGGCGCGGCTGCGAACTTCCAAAACTTGAATTTGATTCGCTGCATCTGCCAGTTGTTTGATAAGATCCAAGCGAACTGAATTTTGGAAGGCTAGAACTTGGGGATTGTCGGTGTCGCGAGCTTGGGATCGTCCGACAATTCGTTGGGTTTCCTGGGCCAGCAAATTCGCTAAATTGCGTCGTTGATCCTGGAGTGCTAGTACAACAGGACTTTCTTCACTGTATCGAGCATCCTGAATGGCCAGTTGGCTATCAATTTGCTTGAGATCCGCCAGCAACTTCTGGTAGGTTGGATCTTGGCTCAGTACGGAGGCTGCGATCGCTTCCTGGGGCGATAGCTGCAGCTGATTTTGCAGCCTAGCATAGAGAATCCGCTGCTCCTGTAATTCTCGTAGTGCTTCTTCTTTTTGTGTTTTAACAGTCAAGGCTTGCTTGACCAAATCATCACCACTGCTGCTGGGATTGGTCAATTTGTACCGTTCCTGCAAACCTTGCATGGACTTTTGCAAAACCGTGACTCGCTGCTTTAAATCCGGTAACTGACCTTCAATAAATTCCACACCGCCACTAATCCGAGACTTGCGGGCTTCTAGACTATAGGCAAGATATTCCTGGGACAGGGCCTCTAACACTGCCTGGACTTGATAGGGATTATTGCCTTGGTAGGTCACATCAATCAATTTCGTGTTATCCAGCAGGTTGGTTCCAATGCGCTGCACCACTAACTGCTTGGAACCAATGGCTGTCACAAGAGCATCGGTCGTCACCAGAGGATAATCTTTCTTGACCCGTTCCGCTACTTTGGAGAGCAGGGTTGGACTTTGCAGGACTTGCAAAAGGGTTGGATAGTCTACACTAAATGCTGAGGCTTCCCCCCCGCGTGAGAGAACCGAAGGATCAGTGAGCTTGGCTTCTCCCGTAATAGGTTCTACCAAAAGGCGAAAGCCCCCGGAATAGGATCGTGGGGCTTTGAGACTCTTCATTGCGGTAAAAGCAGTTAAGGCTGCAGCAATTCCTGCTACTAGCAACAAATTACGTCGTACCGTTCTGCCTAAGGGACGAAGATTCAGACCGCGCTGGATGCGCTGTAAATCAGAGGGCTGATTGGAGTCATTGGAAATGACCAACTCTAACCGCCCCTTTCCCTCCTTGAGAGAGAGGACTGGTGCTGATTCTCTGAATTCTATGTTCTCCTCGCCCTTCACCATGACTGCCCCCCTTACATTGGATACTAAATTGTGATTTCTGCGTTTCTAGCAATGGACTTTCTACGACCCATGTCTGGCCACTTGCTTGTCACTTGCTTGTCATAACCAGGACTAGCATTCCCAACAGCCCTATAAGCCTAGTAGCTTAAACACGCCGAGTGCTCCCGTAAGTGGGCTGAGGAGAACACTCAGAAAATCAGATGTCCTAGCCAACGCATTGGGTTTGACGACAACGATATCATTGTTGCGCAAGGGTGGGTTTGCCTTATCATTAAGCCCCTCAGAAAAGTCGATCGCAACACTCGTTCGAGTCACAGTTCCATTTAAATTGAGTCGAATTAGCTCCACATCCCGTTTCCGAGCTCGTCCATCTTTAAATCCCCCTGCTGCTAAGATCGCTTGGTTCAAAGACGTATTGGGCGGAAGATTGAGGGATCCAGGTGTAGTCACCTCACCCACAACCCCAACTTTAATCAGTTCTGGAGAAAAGTTACTTTTGGCAACTTCCAATGCCTCCTGGGGCAGGAGGTCTTTTGCTTCAGGGATCAGAATCGAGTCTCCATCCCGCAGTGAAAGATCCTGTTGTTGTTCAGCGGCTTGCAAAAACTTCCATAGATCGACATTGAGCACTTCTTCTTGCCCGTGACGCTGCGATCGTCGCACTTCGATATTACGGATATTCGCCATTTGCGTTACGCCGCCGGCTGCTTGGATGGCTCGAGTGAGGGTTGGCCACTGGCTACCCACATCATTGCCTCCCTGGCGGGTGCTGAGATTGGCGGTGGAACTTTCATCCCCGATCGGTCGAATAATGTAGGAGCCTGGACGATTTACCTGGCCCAGGATGGCAATTTTGAGGGGACGGGGAGACACTGCATTGAGTGTAATAATAGGCTTTCGAATAAACCGAGCATAGCGTTGGGATAAAACCGCTGCTGCCTGGGGAAGTGTAAGTCCGGTCACCGACACTGTACCAACCCAAGGTAAATTCAGGGTACCATCCACCAAGACAGTGTAGCGATCTTCAAACTTAAGTTCTGGCGTATCAAAGCTGTCTATCCGAACCACATCCCCTGCCCCTAAAATGTAGGCATCTCCCACTCCAGGATTTGCATCCACCGGAACGATCGACTGGGTGGCTGGGGTTAAGGGAACGGTAACCGGAGGAAAATTAGGCGGTGCTTTTGGAAGGATACTGGGCCCCACCGGACTGGGCTGGGTATGGCCATAACCCGGCAGTGCTGTGAGGACGATCGCCATTACCCCACCGATCCCGATCGCAGACCGACTGCTGACCGCATTTTGAATCCCGAAAGGAGATCGACTTCGCATTATTTCCCCTATCTCTAATAAGAGCATCAATTAAAAAGACCTAGGAATAACTCCAGTTCCTTATTCATTACTAATTCCCCATTAATGTAGTCAAAAAACATCTGAGTAAACAACAATCTATAGATTCATTGCAAGATTTTCAGAGATTCGTTAAAATTAGCCGATTTTATCAATTTACGTAATCATTTCAAGCTCAAGTGATAAATTTGCCATTTTAAATTTAAAGTGAAAGATTTAAGGTGAAAATTCTCAAATTTAAACTCAGACTGGGTGATAGACCCTTTTTTATAGGAGAAAACTTCAGTTTATTGAAGTTCTACTATGACTTTGTATTCTGTTTTATTGTTTAAGGCATAGTCTAGGTCGTTGAGTAACCTAGGTTGTTTAGTAATCTAGGTCGTTTCATAACCGAGTGTGGCAATCCATGACTGATGAATGCTTGAGTTGGGGGGCAGACTTCTTCCTATCAATATATTCACTGAGAGTGATCTATTCGTTCAGGTTTGAATCTTTCAACATTATGTGGATCGCCCCATTGCCCAATGTTACAGACCACCTTGAGCATGGCGTGAGAGAAATTTTCCCACCCCTTTTCTGCGAAAAAATAGGTGGGAAAACAGTTCACACTGAATCATTGGGACAGGAAGGGGGCAAGGCGTAGACTTATCATTGGGTTGGCTTGAGGCTAGCCTAAGAGACCTTGGCGGATGCAGTGCCGGAGATGGTGTGCTAACGGTTGAACATTGGGATCCTTGAGAATTCCAATATGATCTCCCGGAATATCAAAGGCATCCACGCCTAGCTCCGCAAACCGATCCCAACCGAAGAGGGGATCAACTTCGATCGATTCAAACTCTCCGCGATCGAGGGCACGAAATAGGGTTACTTTTCCTGCATAGGCACTGGGTTGATAATTTTTGCCAATCTGTTGCCGAAATTGTTGCCGTAAATCATCAACCGAGGCAGCCGTCGAGTTCGTAGACCGATCCAGGGTAAGACCTGCATAGCCTACCTTCGACTTGAGTTTGGCCCCTACTTTTTCCAATAAGTAGGTGGGACCCTCTTGCACTAACTTCGCTAAATGCTGGGTCGCTCGTTGGGAACGAGACAGCTTGAGCGAACAGTCTGGAGCCAAAGTATCAAACATCGCTAGCAATGCGACAGTTTCTCCTTGGGCTTGCAGAAGTTGTGCCATTTCGTAGGCTACAATCCCGCCAAAGGATTCTCCCGCTAAGAGATAAGGCCCTGTGGGTTGAATCGTTCTAACTTTTTGAAGATACCGTTCGGCCACCTGTTGCACGGTGCCCAGTTGATCGGCGACTTCAAGGCCCTCCTGCCGCAATAGATCAACTTCTTCCTGCAAATACAACCCGTAGACCGTTTGATCTGCCCCGATCGCCTTGGCGAGATCGTGGTATAGCAAAATGCCATAGATACAGAACAACGGGGGGTTATCGGAAGTCCCTTGTTGCAGAGGGACTAGCCATTCCTGGGGAGGCGTAATGCCGTAGGTACGAATTAATTCCGCCTGTTGCTCAATCGTGGGAGCTTGTAGCAAGGTTGCTAAGGGTAACGCCGTTCCAAAGACGGTTTCAATTTTGCCAAACAGTTGCACAGCTAAGAGGGAATGGCCACCCAGGTCAAAGAAATTATCGCGAATGCCGATCGGGCGAATGCCTAATACCTCTTCCCACAATTGGGTCAATTGTAGTTCTAAATCATCCCGCGAACTGATGAGTGCAATCTGAGATTCTTGGCGCAGTTGGACATCTTCGACGATCGGCAATTGGGCAAAATCGTAATTACCCCGATCGGTCAGCGGCAACTTGGGTAACGTGACAAAGACAGACGGAATCCCGTAGCTAGGCAATTGTTCTTTGAGGAAAGCAACTAAATCGCTGCCTGTGACAGCCTGATCTAGATGGGGCACAAAGTATGTGACAAGATGTTGCTGCCCTTGTCCATCCAATTGTGCAACCACACAAACTTCTGCAATGGCTGGATGCTGGTGTAGCAAATGCTCAATCAAGTGTAGTTGGACAACAAAATCGCGAATCTTAACTTGCCGATCGTAATGTCCCAAGCGTTCCAGTGAACCATCCACCCCATAGCGAGCTAGGCTTGTCGTGCGATAGAGCCTAGCTGGAGCCTTTGGCTGGAAGCCATGAGAAATCACATCTTCCGATCCCCGATCGCCCACTGGAACAACACCCGGGAGTTCAAGGTACAGACGCCCGATCGCCCCTGCGGGCAACGGTTGGTGATGGGAATCCAGAACCATCTGATCTCGTACGCTGGTTCCCGATTCCTGGGAGAGGATCGATCCAGCCTGGGTCAGTGTGACCAAAGACCAATCCACAATCGGCCACTGGGTATTAGGAGCATCGCATCGACGGATTTGGCCGTGGGGTAGGATTTGTAAACACTGCTGCACCTGGGATGGAGTCAGAAAATCTCCCACAACCCAGAGTCGGCGTAGCGATCGCAGCGCTGTAGTAGATGGAGGCAGACTGCTCCATTGGGTCATCCATTGATGGAAACAAGGAGTCGTCATCCAGAGGTCAGAGACGCCAGCTTGATTGATCCATTGGGCAACTTGGGCCGGGTCAGTCTTCAGGGTTAAGTTCTGAGGCAGAACGATCGTTTGACCTTGGACTAAACTGCCCCATAGTTCATGCCAGACTAGACCAGAATCGAGCGGCGACAGGGAAAGCACGATTGCGCTTTCGGTGGATTCCGCCATGGGAGCTAGTAGCAGGGTAAGCAAGCCTTCGTGGGAGAGAGCTATCCCTTGGCAGATGTCCACAATGCAGGCTAGACTGTCCGCTGCGAAATCGAGATCAAGATTACTGGAGGCGTAGGAGGCTAGATCGACTTGCAGGCTATCTAGAGTGAGGGTGGGAACAGGAATTGAGTCCGTGAGGGTATCAGCGGATTGAGTTAACAACCATTGGATATCCGTTGATTGAATATCCGTTAAAGGTTGAGACGGATTGGTCAATGGCTGATTAGGATGCAGCCACAGGAATGCGGCCCCCAGTTTGAGTACCGCAAGGCTGGTAACCATGAGATCGATTGATCGTGGGCATGCCACAGCCACTCGATCGCCTGCCTGCACACCGATTTCCTGTAAGTGACGAGCCCGTTGATTCGCCTGTTGATTCAGTTGACTGTAAGTCAGCGAGATTGCCTTTGCGTCTTCTACGATCGCGATGGCTTGGGGGTAACGTTCTGCCTGAAGTTCAATTTGACGATGGAGTAGGGCTGGTTGCTTAGATGGGGCCAAGGCCGCCGAGTTTAAGTCACAAGCCTGGGTTACCAGGGCTAACCGTTGGGCTTGTTCCTCCGGTGTGAGCAATGGCAACTCTGAAATTAGTCGATCGGGATTCGCCACGATCTGTTCTAACAGGGTTTGGAAATGCCCCAACATTTGGGCGATCGTAGCCGCATCAAACAGTTCTGCGTTGTAGTCAAAGACTGCCCCCAACCCTTCATCCTGTTCCCGCATCACCAAGATCAGGTCATACTTGGTTTGACCATGATAGATGTAGCCAAACAACGAAGTGATTGTTAAATCGGGTAGCTGGACAGATGCCATACCACGCCCATTCGACCAAGGTGGATTCAGGGCAAATTTCACCTGAAACAAGGACAGTAAATTTTGTCCCTCGGGCTTGAGTTCTTCAATGATTTTTTCAAAGGGAACATCCTGATGGGCATAGGCTTTTAACGTCGCTTGGCGCACTCGATCGAATAATTCACGGAACGTGGGATTACCGCCGCACTGGGCTCGCAAAATCAACGTATTGGAGAAGAAGCCCAGCAGTCGCTCGGTTTCTACCTGGCTACGCCCACCGCTGGCAAAGCTAATCAGCATTTCCTCTTGCTGGGCATAGCGATAGAGTAATAATTCAAACGCTGCCAGCAACACCATGAATAATGTGCCACCCAACCGTTGGCTCAGGGCTGTTAACTGGTCGTTCAGTTCCTTTGGTAACATCCGAGCACTGCGATCGCCCTTATAAGTCCGAATGATGGGGGGACGTAGTTGGTTATAGGGAAGATTCGCAATGGGTAAACTGCCTGACAGTTGCTGTTTCCAGTAGCTCAATTGCCGATCGAGCACTTCACCCTGGAGCCAGTTGCGTTGCCAATGGGCAAAATCGGCATACTGAATCGGGAGCGGGGCTAATGGAGAAGGTTGTCCCGCAATCAAGGCACCGTAAATTGTGGTGAGATCTTGATAAAACACATCGGAGGATGCACCATCACAGACTAAACAATGCAAATTCCACAGTAAAAGATGCTCATCCGTACTCAACCGCAACAACAACAGCCGCAACATGGGACCATTATTTAAATCGATCGGGTAATGGGCTTCATGGGTGGCGAGGCGATGGGCTTCGGCAGTTCGTTGCTCCTTCGGTAGATGTTGGAGATCCACGATCGGCAGCTTGATCTGCACCTCTGGATGAATCACCAAAGTCGGCTGACCCTTGACTGCCGGAAAAGTTGCCCGCAGAACTTCATGGCGGTTGACCACTTCCTGAAGACTCTGCTCCAACACCGCAACATTTAAATGACCGGTGAACCGTACCACCACGGGCATGTTATTGGACGAGCTCTGCGGCTCAAACTGTTGCAACATCCAGAAGCGTTGCTGGGCAAAGGAGAGCGGTAAGGGTTGCGATCGATCCAGGGTTGCGATCGTAGGCAAATGCGCATTTGCGCTAGCGATCGCCTGTTGTAAAAACTCGATCAGTTCCGCTTTGCGAGCTTTCATTGCCGCTAACAGATCTGCTGACAGGACATCCTTGGCAGCACGATAGCGTAGCCGATCGCCCTCCAGCCACAATTGCACCTCCCGTTGACGTAACTCCGATAGGAGTTGATCTAGCGTTGCAAGTCCCATAGTTTCAAATCTTCCCCTTAGCTAATGACCTAAAGTAACGAACGAACTGCGGCTGTAACGAATGGCCATTCTGCTACAGTTCGCCCTCTTCATAGTCTTCAGCACCGTCTGCGATCGATGCATTATCTGACTGAGTAGCCCAACGCAAGGCTTCTACTCGATTGGCTAGCTCGGCCACCGTGGGTAAATCAAACAAACTAGGTAAGGGAATTTCAACTTGGAGCGCAGGACGCAAGCGGGACACAATCTGAATGGCTAAGAGGGAATACCCGCCCAACTCAAAGAAGTTATCGTGAATCCCCACCCGATCAAGACTCAAGACATTGGCCCAAATTTCCGCGATTGTTTGTTCCACCGGTGTGCGAGGTGCAACATAACTTTCGATCAAATCACGACGGGTCGCATCTGGCGCGGGTAAGGCTTTGCAATCGACCTTGCCATTGGGGGTGAGGGGTAGGGCATCCAGTACCATAAAGGCATTGGGCACCATATAGTCTGGCAGCTTCCCCTTGAGGAACTGGCGCAGGGTTGCCGTGAGATCCGTGCTGCCTGCCTGGGGCACCACATAGCCTACCAAGGTTTTTTCCCCGGAGGTTTCTTCGCGTACCGTGACAACGGCTTCCTTTACCCCTGCCGATTGCAGCATGGTTGATTCAATTTCCCCCAATTCAATGCGGAAGCCCCGCACTTTGACTTGGTTATCAATGCGTTGTAAATATTCCAAATTGCCATTGGGCAGCAGTCGCACTAAATCCCCAGTCCGGTAGAGACGGGCGGGCGGGGTACTCAGAAGATCGGGGATAAACCGTTCCGCGGTCAACTCAGGCCGATTCCAATAGCCTCGTACAACGCCTGTGCCGCCAATATACAGCTCGCCAGGGACGCCGATCGGCACTGGCTGTTGTAATTCATCCAGCACATAGACCTGGGTATTGGCGATCGGGCGACCAATTAAAACATGGGTGGCATCTTGGGGCACAGGATAACAGGTAGACCAAATCGTAGTTTCCGTTGGCCCGTACATGTTCCAGACTTCTTTTACCCGCTGGGTAAGTTCCTGGGCTAAGGGTAAGGTGAGAGCTTCCCCACCGCAGAGAATTTTCAGATTGGGGGCGCTTGTCCACCCCGATGCCAAAAGTAATCGCCAAGTGGCAGGGGTGGCCTGCATAATCGTGGCCTGCGATCGCACCAAGGTTTGCAACAGGGCTTCCCCATTCATAGCCGTGGCACGACTGACTAGGACGGTACTGGCACCGACGGTGAGCGGTAACAGCAATTCCAGCACCGCAATATCAAAGGACAATGTGGTGACGGAGAGGAGAACATCCTGGGCCTGGATACCCGGTTGTTGTGCCATGCTTTGTAGGAAGTTGACGACTCCTCGGTGGGGGACCTGTACGCCCTTAGGTTTACCCGTGGAGCCAGAGGTGTAGATGACGTAGGCCAAATGATCGGGCGTGACTGGAGAAACAGGTGCTGCACTGGATTGTTGAGCGATCGTGGGCCAATCGCGATCGAGTTGCAGGGTGGGAATATCACCGGATGGAACCTGATGGGCCACGGTGCCCTGGGTGAGCAATAGGGTTAACTGGGCATCAGTCATCATGTAGGCGAGCCGATCGGTCGGATAGCTGGGATCGAGGGGGACGTAGGCTCCTCCTGCTTTCAGAACACCCAGCATCGCTACTAAGAGATCCGGCGATCGCTCTAGACTAATGCCCACCAACGTATCCGGCCCCACCCCCTGGGATTGCAGATAGTGGGCTAGTTGATTGGCACGACGATCCAGATCGCCATAGGACAGGCGCTGCTCTTCATACACCACTGCCGTGGCCTCTGGCGTGGCCGCAGCCTGCTGGGCTACTAGGTGGTGAATGCAGGCATCGGACGCATAGGACGCTTGGGTTTGGTTCCATTGCTGGATCTGTTGCCACTCGTACTCAGGCAGCAGGGGCAACTGCCCGATCGCTTGGTCGGGATTTTGCACGATCGCGCTCAGTAGCGTTTCCAGTTCCGCCATCCGTTGCCGAATTGTTGCACCGTCAAATAAATTCGTGTTGTATTGGCATTCTAGGGTCAGCCGACCATTCAATTCCGTTGCATTGACAAACAGTTCAAAGTTCTCATAGGCGCGAGGATTGGAGAAAAACTCGACGGTTAACCCATTGAAGGGCAATTGACTACTGTCTAACCCTTGGTCAATGTTCAGCAAAATCGGTGCAAGGGGGATGCGGCTGGGATCCCGGGGAATGCGCAGCTTCTGCACCAGGCTACCGTAGGTAAATTGTTGGTGATCGTAGGCATCGAGAATGGTGGATTTCCGAGCCGCTAAATAATCCCGAAAGGATTGCTGGCTGTCCACCCGACTGCGCATTGGCAAGAGGCTCACACAATGACCCACAAGGTTATATAACCCGCTGGCTGCTTGGCCTGCCGCCAACACCCCGACCACGACATCAGCCTGTTGCGTCAGTCGAGCTAACCAAGCTTCAAACCCTGCAAGCAGGACGGACATAAAACTACAGCCTGCGGTTTTGCCTAATTGCTTCAGATCGGCGACCAATTGCGGCGAGAGTTCATAGTCTTCCCGATCGGCGTTGAAGGTGCGGAAGGATGGGCGCGTTCGATCCGTCGGAAAATCCACAACCGGTACGGAATCCGCAAATAGTTTGAGCCAATATTGCTCAGAGGCTTGAGCGTCTGGACTCGTAGCTTGATCGGCTACCTGCTGAGCATAGTCGCTAAAGCGATCGACCGGTTCAAGGTCTGGAGGGGTTCCTGTTTTATGGGCTGAATAGAGTTGTCCCAGATCATTCATCAAAACTGCCCAAGACCAGCCATCGCAAATAATGTGATGGGCCGTAACGATCGCAAAATGCTCCTCTGGTTGCAAACGATATAGTTCCACCCGAACCAAGGGGCCATGTTCCAAATCAAACGGCTCTTTGACAGCCTGCTGGCGGCGTTGGGCCATCTGATCGGCTCGATCGGCCTCTGACAAGTTCGACCAATCTGCTCCTGTGATCTCCAGAACCAGATCATCGTTGATGCAGAGATGTTGACCATCAGGACTCAGGGTCGATCTCAATGATTCATGGCGCAATACTAGAGACTGAACCGCTTGTTCAAAGGCTTTGCGATCGAACAGTCCCTGCAACCGCAAGGATTGGGATTCGTTATAAGCACAGTTGGCTTCCTGGCCCATCCGCACGGAAGCCCAGATTTCCTTTTGAGCTTCCGTGGCAGGTGCAGTTAACAGAACTTCTCCACTAGCAAAGGGGTCAAAGTCAACCGCATTCACTGTGGGATTGAGGTTAGGATATGCTGAAACCATAATTGAATGATGCAATGACAGGAGGAATGAATTGGCGAAGTCGATGGCAACAGGTTTATCTAGCTCAGAACGAACTGTGAATAACAATAAACGGATCTTGCAGACAGCTTGCTGAGTGTATACTGATCAGTTTAGAAATATGAACTGAAAAGGTAAAGCCAAAGATTAACAACAAAGTTGTTGAAAGATGATTGCAAATTTAAGTTTCATAATTGCGGCAATTCTCATCTCTGTAAAGTAAATGGTTCAAAGTTTAAGTGAATCAGAGGCTTTTGCAAAAAATGTGAAAGTATGGGCCATCTTGGTCGCTATCCCACGCAAGCGACGAATTCCTGAATAGAGAACATCACTTTTGGTTTTGGGAGAGCGATCGCTGAATAAACCAATCAATTTGATTTTAAGCGAATCTTTGAATGCCGATTGACCAGGAGGTGTGGGCTTTAAGCCTAATTTACGTAAATAGTAATTTGCTTGATGAACTCTTGCTCGTAGATCGTCGGATTTGAAATCAAAATGTATCCCTAGGGCGATGGAATATTGTTCTCTATTCTGATACCAATGGGGAGCGCAAACGGGATGGTGAACCCCTTTTCCTGCCGTGATGGGATAGACGTAGGCTTTGGCTTGCTTTGCATCGCTATAGGTTGCTGCGGTTAAATCACCGATGTAGAAGTTTTCTAATTCTTCGTCTGTTAAAATGCTGCGATCGTTGCCATCGAAAAGATTAGAAGTCCGATCGCCATGCATTTGCATGAGGAAAGTGGATTCGTGGTCAATGTGGTAGGACGTTACAGCGCAGGGAGACGCAATAAAAATATAGGCATCCATCCAAGACATTTCCTGCCGCAGGGGTTGCCCCGTCAACTGTTCCAGTTCATCAATGATTTGGTCTACTAGAGCACGATATTCCGGATCGCGCTGTACGCTGTAGAGTAATAGCCAAGATTCGGAATGCTCAATGTTAGCAATAAATTCCGGCAACTTTTCCTGCAAATCCTCCTTAAGCGTGGCATCCGTCCATTTCAGATGTTTTGGCATTTTGCTGGCCTGACAACGGATGCTTCCTGGGCCATACTGAATCAAGGTATTCGCCAACTCCACTAAACGGGGCAATTGCATCAAAGGATGATCCGCCAAATAGTGGGAATACATAAAGGGCAAGCGATTAAACTTATCCCGAAAATCCGGTGACGGTTCAAAAATTCGATCAGGTCGTAATACAGATTGCGATGCAGATTGCGATGTAGAGGGGGTATCTGTTTGAGTCAATGACATGGCAATTCTCCCAAAATACAGGTGCATTTATTGATGCAAGTTGATGCAAGGGTTAGTGATGCATAGTTACGCAAGGGCTACCAAACGGCTACTTATGCAAATGATCCCTAGCCTGCGATCGCCTGACGGAAATAAAATCCTTGGTAAGCCTCGACAAAGCGATCGGGATGAAAGGGAATCGTACAGGTGCGATCGATGCACCAGCGATCGACGAGTTGATAGCCTAAGGCTGCCAAGTCCGCCACAAACTCCCCCTCGTTCTGAATCTTATAAGGCGCGTAGGAACCCCAAAGATTTTGCAGCGTGATGTATTGAGCACCGCGATAGAACGGAACGTGATTAATAATCAAATGGCGGGGTTTGACAGCTAAGGGACGCAAAATATCCGCCAGGGATGGTTCCAAATATTGCAACGTACCGCAGGTCAGCAGAATTTCCTGTCCGTCGGCTGCTTCAAAGCCACTGGTGTAACTCAGTCCAGGGCTAGGAATCCGCTGGATTAACCCCTGGCCCACCTTGACCTTTTCTGGTACATCGCAGACCTGCCACTGTAACCCTGCGGGGTAGGGAATTAAGCGGCGGTAAGCATAGTAGCTTTGCCCTAAATTCCCGCCCAAATCAAACACCGTCTTGCTATCGGTAAAGGCATCCCGTAACCAGACTAAGACCGGATAATCGATCGGCTGAAAGGTGTTTAAATCCTCTAGCTTCAACGTTTGAGCCTGATCAACCCCATGTAACGAGGCATGGTTATAGCCTGCTTGTATGGTTTTAGGAATCGCCTGCGTTGCCTCGGCAAAGGAGGAAAAGACCCCCCGATAGGCATTGGCGGTTCTGGGAAATACCCGGTGGTAAGCATAATAGTCCGCCACGATCGGGAGCTTACTCACTAAGGTTTGCAGCGCCGCCTTGACCGAAAAGGTTCGACGATGGGAATAGTGGGCGCGAGGCTGCCCCGGTACTGAGCCAACGGTCATGATTACACCCCTTGTAATTGCAGATATTTACCAGGCCGCTCCGGATCGGGCACAAACCAGGCCGGATTGCCCTGGGGATCGCGGCCTAGGCGCGCACCGGGCTGAGGCGGTTGGTTGCGATCGCCTTGCACGCCTGTTGTTCCCGGTAAAAGCCCTGCCGCTTGCAGTTCCGCAATACTGTCCTTAAAGGCACGGGTCACAAATTCGATCTCTTCATCGGTGTGGGCCAGGGTGAAGAAGCAGGGCCGATGTTCCCAAATGTGCACACCCCGTTCCCGCAGTAGGTAGAACAACAAACTACCGTAGGTGGCTTCGGGGGCGTAGGTGACGTAGAAGAACGAGCTAAAGTGGGCAATTTTAATCGGAGCTTGGACGCGATCGCAGTATTGTTGCAGATGGGTTGCAAAGCGATCGACCTTCGCTGCCAGCCCCTGTTGCAAACTGGGACCTGCTGCTTGCAGCCGTTGCAGCACGACTTCCGCCGCCGCCAACGCCATGGGGTGCCGCACAAAGGTTCCCGCAAAGAACGTCACACCCACTTCCGGGAAGGAAGCATCGCCAAACTGCCATTGCCCCCCATCCAATGCATCCATAAATTGCGATTTACCCGCCACGACGCCAATGGGTAGCCCACCGCCAATCACTTTGCCATAGGTCGCTAAGTCCGCCCGAATGTCAAAGTAGGCTTGGGCACCACCGGGATGCACTCGGAACCCTGTCACCACTTCATCAAAAATCAATGCTGTCTCCGATGCCTCCGTCAGCACGCGCAAATCCTTGAGAAATTCTCGGGGTTGCAGTTCAGGGCGACGGCTCTGCACGGGTTCCACTAGAATCGCAGCCAAATCATCGGCCCGATCGCGGAGGATTTGTAAGGATTCCGGGGTGCCGTAATCGAGCACCAGAACATTTTCAAACATCGAGGGCAGAATCCCAGGAGCCGCAGGCAGCGATCGCAGTTTTGGCCCACTGCGAACAATCACTTCATCAAAGGTGCCATGGTAGCCCCCCGCAAACATGGCGATCGTGCTGCGTCCGGTGACAGTACGGGACAACCGCATCGCCGCCATCACCGCTTCCGACCCGGTGTTACAAAAGGCCACCCGCTCCATGCCCGTGATTTCTGTGACCATCTTGGCCACCCTACCCGCCAGCGGCGTTTGCGGGCCAATTTCAATCCCGGCATCCATTTGCGCTTTGACGGCATCGGCCACAAAGTCCGGTGACCAGCCAAAGAAGTTCAACCCAAAGCCATTGGTCAAATCAATATATTCGTTACCATCCACATCCCAGAGCTTGGAACCCTTGGAACGATCGGTGACGATGGGATAGACAATTTCCTTCAACAGTGGCATAAAACCGGAAACCGTACGCGGGTCGGCTAAATAACGACGATGTTCTTGGGTTTGTCGTTTGGATTCCACGGTACGACGAACATAGCGCTGGATGATGCGATCGAGGGCGGCCTGCTGCTCGGCAGTAAGGGTATGATGACTGGTTTTTTCGATTTTGGCCCCTGGCCCAAAGTTTTTCTTGGGTGGTGCTGTCTCTGCTGCTGCGTCTTGGCCATTAGCAGATCCCTGGGTAGCAGCTTGGGGGAGAACAGCGTTTACATGCCCGTTAGAGGTTCCATTGGGACTCCCATTCGTCCTGCCGTTGGTCGCATTTTTCCCAGAGTCATGACTCGCGCCATTCGTTATCCCAAGGGGCGAGGAAATTGCCCCATTCGTGACTGGCCCATTCGTGACTGGTCCATTGCTGACGGGAGGTTGAGCGATCGCACCCGCACTGCCTACTCCATTTAAAATGTGCAATTGCTGCGCCATGATTTGTAACTGTTGGGCAATCACCGCTTCGATCGCGCGGGTTTGTTCCGGAGAGGTCGCCGCGCTCGGGCTGTAGGAACCATTGCCGTTACCATGACCATTACCGTTGCCATTGCCATTGCTAGGGTTGACCACAGGGGCAAAAGAAGTGATTGGTAATCCAGGAACCATCACTGGCGCGGATGGAACTGCAGGAGCCAGGGTCGGTGTTGGGGTCGGTTCCTCAACCGTCGTCGGAGCCGGGAAAGCATCCACAGATAAGAAGCGATCGAGGTGTTCCGATAGACGAGCTAAGTTGGGGTAATCCTCGAGTAGGTTGCGGAAGGTCAGTTTGACTTTGAACTTTTTCTGCACCGCCAACGCCACCTGGGTCAAGGTCAACGAATCCATACCCAAATCTAGGAAGGTACTCGTCAAATCTTCGCTATCCAATTCAAACCCAGAGGTTTCTTCAAAAACTTCTTGTAACAAAGGAATCAAACGTTTAACACGGGGTTCAGCCATAGTAGAAATCACCTCAGGTGGGACGGCAGGAGAACTCAATAGAGAAACTACAGGCAAAGCGTCTATGCCAAACTCGGCGGCAGCCAGCATTGGCTCCGGCCCGATCTCAGCGGGGGAATCCACGGGAACGGCTGGTTTGGGATCAATCCAGTAGCGTTGCCGCTCAAAGGGATAGGTGGGCAGAGGCACCCGGTGACGGTACTCATCGGTATAGAAAGCAGCCCAATCGATCGCCACCCCCGATAACCACAAATGCCCGATCGCTTGCATTAAGCTGACCCATTCCCCCTCATCGTCGGCACTGCTGCCCAGGGAGGGAATGGCGATCTGCCGCTTGAGATCCTTGGCCTGCTGGCGAGCCAGGGTGGTTGCCGTCGTCCGGGGACCCACTTCCAGCAACACCCGTTCTGGCTGTTGCCACAGGGTTTGCACCCCCTCCGTAAACCGCACCGTTTCCCGTAGGTGGCTAGCCCAGTAGAGCGGATCGGTGGCTTGCTCATCCCGAATCCAATCCGTCGTCACCGTGGACACAAAGGGAATCTGGGGCGGGGAAAGCTGGATTTGTTTGACCAGTTCTGCAAAGGGCGCAACCACTGGCTCCATCATGGGGGAATGGAAGGCGTGGGAGGTGTGCAAGGGTTTACAGATAACGTCCTCCGCTTCCAATTCCGCTTGCAATTTCGCCACCGCTTCCGTCGGCCCTGATACCACACAGAGGGCGGGGCCATTAATCGCCGCGATCGCCATGTCTGCCGTCAACCGAGGTGCAACTGTTTCCGCTGGCAGCCTGACCGAGAGCATGGTTCCCGGCGGCAACTCCCACATCATCTGGCCTCGGGTGGCTACCAGCTTCAGTCCATCCTCTAGGGAAAACACCCCCGCTAGACAAGCTGCCACAAATTCACCAATGCTATGACCGATCAAGGCGGCTGGCTGTACCCCCCAACTAATCCACAGTTGGGCCAGGGCGTATTCGATCGTGAATAGGGCCGGTTGGGTGTACAGGGTTTGTTTGAGCCGTGCCGCTGCCATTTCCGCGTCAGCTTCGGCGGGGTAGAGGATTGCCCGCAGGTCGCAGCCCAGCAAGGGTTGGAGAATGGCAGCACAGCGATCGACCGTTGCCTGAAAGACGGGTTCCCGCTGGTACAGATTTGCGCCCATGTGCAAATATTGCGAGCCTTGGCCGGGGAACATGAACACGACTTCCGGTGGAGATGGCTGTGGGCTACGGGTGGCCGGACGCTGGGTTTCGCTGGGTGTTAAGGCCGCGATCGCCGATGCTACATCACGACCGATGACGAAGCGCCGATGCTTCCAGCCTTTGCGTCCCTGTTGCAGCGTATAGGCCACATCCGCCAAGTTGACTGCCAAGTTCAATTCGGTCGCTTGCGAGAGAAAGTCCCGCAGGTTGTCCGTTGCCCGATCGAGGGCCGTGGGCGTTTTGGCGGACAGGAGCAACAGTTGCACCGGACGGGAGGGGCCAGAGGGCGGTACGATCGGGGCTTCCTCCACAATCACATGGGCATTGGTGCCGCCCACCCCAAAGGAACTGACGCCGGCCCGCCGGGGTGACTCACTGCGCAGCCAAGCTTGGTTGTGGGCATTAACGTAAAACGGGCTCTGGGCAAAATCAATTTGCGGGTTGGGGGCCGTAAAATTCAGGCTGGCGGGTAGTTGCTCGTGGTAAAGGGCCAGCGCCGTTTTCATCAACCCGGCCACCCCTGCCGCTGCCACCGCATGGCCAATGTTACTTTTAATCGACCCGATCGCGCAGAATTGCTGCCGTTGGGTTTGCCGTTGGAAGGCTTGGGTCAGGGCTTCTACTTCGATCGGGTCACCTAAGGGTGTTGCCGTGCCGTGGGTTTCCACATAGCTAATGCTTTCCGGATTCACCCCCGCCATGGTTTGGGCCTGGACGATCGCCCTAGCCTGCCCTTGGACACTGGGGGCGGTAAAGCTGACCTTATCGCTGCCGTCGTTATTCAGCCCCACACCTTTGATTACCGCATAGATGAGATCGCCCGCTTCCAAGGCATCGGCCAACCGCTTCAGCACGACAATGCCCGCCCCGCTATTGAACATTGTCCCCTGGGCCTCGGCATCAAAGGGGCGACACCGGCCATCGGGGGAGAGCATACTGCCTTCCTGGTAAAGATAGCCCGTATTCTGTGGCGTGGTGATGGAAACGCCGCCTGCCAAGGCCAAGTCGCACTGGTGACTCAGTAATCCCTGTACCGCCTGTCCCACGGCCACCAGGGAGGTGGAACAAGCCGTATTGATGCTGACGCTGGGACCTTGCAGATTGAGTTTGTAGGCAATGCGGGTGGTGACAAAGTCCTTTTCATTGGCCAGCATGGTCTGGAATGCCCCGATGCGATCGATGATTTCTGGCCGCCCGCAGAGATGCCGTTCAAAGTAGGTATTCTGACCAGACCCAGCATAGAGACCGATCGAGCCGGAATAGGTATCGGGATGATAACCAGCGGTTTCCAGAGCTTCGTAGGCCAGTTCCAGGAAGACCCGTGCCTGAGGATCCATCACTTCCGCTTCCCGGGGGCTAATGCCAAAGAACGCTGCATCAAAGTCTTCCGCGCCAGAGATCGTCCCCCTAGCCCGGACGTAGTTGGGATCATGGCGTAGTTCGGGGTCAACACTGGGGTCGATCTCGTCTGGACTAAAGAAGGTAGTCGATTCAACGTTATTAACAAGGTTTTGCCAAAACTCCGCGATCGAATTGGCACCCGGAAACCGTCCGACCATCCCCACGATCGCAATGCCTTCGACTGCGGTTGAGAGGGATGACGGGCGCTGTCCTTGGGGCGATCGTTGCAGGGGATGCTCCCAAGGGCTGCCCGACTTCTGTTGCAGTTGCACCAAATACGCCGCTAGTGACCGTATCGTTGGGTATTGGTATAGTTTGACCGCACGCAGATCAAGATTAAATTGCTTCTGAATACGGGTCACCAGTTGTAGTCCTAGGAGCGACGTGCCACCCAGATCGCAGAAATTTTCATCCACGCTGACTTGGGACAGTCCTAGAATTTCGCTCCACAATTCCACCAGCTGCTGTTCCGTAACATTTTTCGCACGCACCAGAGAGGACACAGGGGTCGATCGCTCCGGTTTGGGAAGAGCCCTGCGATCGGCTTTCCCGTTGGGTGTCAGGGGAATTTTATCGAGAATTACGATTGCCCCTGGAACCATGTAGTCTGCTAACTGGTTTTGCAGGGCTGCTCGGATGGTTGGGATCTCTAATATTTGCTGGGGCTGCGCCGTCAGGTAGGCAACTAGTTGTTTATCACCGGGTCGATCCTCCCGTACCAGCACGATCGCATCCCGCACCCCCGGTTGCTGACTGAGTACCGTTTCAATTTCCCCTAGTTCAATGCGGTAGCCACGAATTTTGACTTGGTGATCAGTCCGACCGATAAACTCCAAATTACCGTCAGATAGATGGCGTACCAGATCGCCAGTTTTATAGAGTTTGGCTTGGGGATCAGCCTGGAATGGATTAGGAACAAAGCGCTCTGTAGTCAGGTCAGGTCGGTTGAGATAGCCGCGCGCTAAGCCATCACCGCCGATGTACAACTCACCGACCGCCCCCATTGCCACCGGCTGCATTTGGTCATCCAAAACATAGACCTGGGTATTGCCGATCGGGGTCCCGATCGGGATGGAAGTCCAAGCGGGATCAAGGGGGCGAGGAATACGGTAGCAGCAGGTAAACGTCGTACTTTCCGTGGGGCCGTAACCGTTGATTAGCTGGGTGTCCGGCAGCAAAGTTTGGGCTTGGCGAATGTGGGCAACGGATAGGGCTTCCCCTCCGGTCAGTAGTTCCTTCACCCCTTGCAAGGTTTCCGGCGCTTCCGTGACGATCGTATTAAACAAGGCTGCCGTTAACCACATTGTTGTAATGCGATAGTCTCGAATGATCTGCCCTAACGTCTGGGGATCGGGCAGACCATTTTCGGGATAGAGCACACAGCGACTCCCGTGGAGCAGCGCTCCCCAAATTTCCAACGTTGCCGCATCAAAGGACACAGGAGCCAATTGCAGGAACGTTTGCTGGCCATCTAGGGGCGTATAGGTTGCACCGAATACTAACCGCAACACGGCGCGATGGGGAATGGCAACGCCCTTGGGTCGGCCTGTGGAACCAGATGTGTAATTAACGTAGGCTAGATTTTCAGCGGCGATCGGGACTTCTGGAGCTTGGGAATTGGGGGGTGCATCAACTCCCCAGCCAGCATCCAGACAGAAGATCTGAGCCTGGGTCGGAGGGAGCCGATCTCGCAAATGGGATTGGGTCAGCAGCACTGGAGCCTGACTGTCTTCCAGCATGAAGGCCAAGCGATCGGTGGGGTAGGCGGGATCGAGCGGTACATACACCCCTCCTGCTTTCAGGACACCCAAAATTGCCACCATTAATTCGATCGATCGATCCATTGCGATCGCTACAAAGGTTTCGGTTGTCACACCTAATACTTGTAGTTGTTGTGCTAAACAATTGGCACGATCGTTCAGTTCACGATAACTTAAATGGATCTCATCTGATTCTGTAGAGGATGGTAAGATGACTGCAACAGCATCGGGTTGGTGTCCGACCTGAGATTGAAAAACATGATGAATACAGCTATTGGAGGGATAGTCAATATTCGTCTGGTTCCAAGGGAAAGAAGCGCATGAATAGCTGGATTCCAAAAGATTTCCCATGTTCACTGTCCTAAAAAAAATCTTGAGCAACTAATTGGCTAATATTCAATTGAGTGATTAACGGGTATAGAGCAAGCAGTACCAAATATTACTGGTGATTTTGTTCTACATAAAACAGTGTGAACTATAAAAATAGAATGTGATTGTTTTCACAAATCACTATGTCGCAAGCCGATAGCAGTTTGGCTGATGGTGGTTTGATTGATCCTGAAGTTAGAGAGGATTCTACTTCATCCATCTCTCAACCGTGTTCCACCTATATTTTTAATATCAATTTATATATCCATACAGCGACGTTAGTGCAGTATTGTTGACGTCTTGTTATCTAGTTGTCATTCAATGATGTCAACGTAATGCCATCGGTGTAATTGTGCTAATGCTATGCCATTAATGTGATACAGTCAATTTCATTTATAGATATCTGTCTACGCGATTCAACCGAATTGTACTTAACCCATGTATAGATGCGGATTGGCTAATAATGCGAATAAATTGACATCAACGACATCTAAACCATGGATATATGTCTTAACGCTAAAAGACGCTCCCAAGGCTAATGATTAGTCATTTAGGAGATGCAATCACTCATGGATGCCATAGTTCTCCGTTGGATTACAATCATCACTTAAAAAATCCTTCGTTGCAGAGTTAATCCTCGCAAAATCTATCATCATAGAGTGCTTGATAAATCAGTATCTAGGTTTTTTCGACTAAAAAACAATCTCCTTCTTTTTATCTTTTTATCTTTCAAGTAATTAAAAGATAGTGGATATTAATCAATGTGAGTCAACATCCTCTAGATAGATCAGCGATATACTCTATGCAATAGCCAACTAAAAAAGAGAAATTTCCTTGGAGAAAGTCAGGAACAAACTAGGTATCTCTCATGTCTACAGTGAAAGATATGGATACCAAAGAAAAGTTGGTTTAAAGTTTCATCCTTCAGAATCAATCAATCAAGATAACCAAATTGAGCAGGAAAGCAGGAGCAAAACTATTAGACTCAGGAAGAATTCTAATAGTAGTAAGAAAATAACATTCTTGCTCCTATCTTTGTAGCGGTCTCTTAGAGAGATTCATCTAATCTTCATGCACCTTTGGACACACTCAATCAAGTTCAACAACCAAATTTATTCAAAAAACGCTCTATTTTAGGAAATTATCCCGTTTCAAAGCCCTATCATCTGTACTTTTTGAATGATTATCCTGAAAATAAAATCAACTCAAAGTTAACTCTTTTTTTACTCGCTAATAGAAGAATATGAATTTATGTTTGTCAAATTTTTGATGCTCTCTTGACTCCATCTCGAGGGTGATTTTTTGTTTCTATCTATCCCCAGGAAGATGTAAAAAATAAATTTTGAATCGAAATTTTGAATTCATAATCATAGATTTGATACCTCTTGTCATCAGCTTAACTGGGCTGTCCTCCACGTGATTTCTAGTCCTGATGTGAAGAATTAATCTGACAAGTTAAAGGGGTATAGCTACAGCAATCCAATCTGATTCATGAGCCTATTCTGGCTCAAAGTATTGCAGTTTCTGGAGGATTCACCCACAATTTTTGTCGGATATCTGATGCTAAATGAATTTTGATAGATCACGCTGAAATTCTAGCAAGGTGTACATCATCCTAAGGGCATAAATTAAAATTGAGCAAACCAATCTAAATCAATTTCTATAAATTTTTGTTCATTGATTCAGTAATTTTCCCCTTGTCATTTAGATTTGTCCCTAAATAGCGGTAAAAGAATGGTGGTCGAAGTGGAACCCATTACAGTTCCACTATCAACTCTTTCTGCCTCAGACAACGAAAAGAATACTATCGCTGGACGACGTACTCCTGTGACAGACCTTCTGGGGCTGCATACACCTGTTGGTAATAACGCTGATAATCCTCCGATAACAGCGGTTGCCACCAGTCACGATTGTGTAAGTACCACTCGATCGTGTGTCGCAATCCCTGTTCAACGGTCACTTGGGGCATCCAACCCAACTCTCGCTGAATTTTGCTGGCATTGATGGCATACCGTCGATCGTGCCCTGGGCGATCTTGGACAAAGGTAATCAAGTTTTCCGCAGGGCTGACGGGTAAATCAGGGCCCCGTTCATCCATGACTTGACAGATCAAGCGTACCAGTTCGATGTTTTTCACCTCATTGTTGCCACCAATGTTGTAAGTCTCGCCCGGTTGTCCCGCATGAATGACCCGATCGAGTGCCGAGCAGTGATCCCCCACGTACAGCCAATCCCGTACATTCTGACCATCGCCATATACAGGTAACGGTTTACCGAGCAAAATATTGATGCACATCAACGGAATCAACTTTTCGGGGAAGTGGTATGGCCCGTAGTTATTGGAGCAATTGGTAATCAGCGTCGGCATCCCATAGGTGTGGAAATAAGCACGGGCAAGGTGGTCGCTGCCTGCTTTGGAGGCCGAATAGGGACTATTGGGTGCGTAGGGTGTGGTTTCACAAAAGGCGGGATCTTCTGGGGCAAGGCTACCGTACACTTCATCAGTGGAAACATGCAAAAAGCGATAGCGATCGCGCCCCACTTGGGCTACATCGGTTTGCCAGTGGTGCCGAAATGCTTCTAATAACGTAAACGTCCCCACCACATTGGTTTGGATAAAGCTGCCTGGGTTGAGGATCGATCGATCGACGTGGGATTCCGCTGCAAAATGGGCCACGGTATCGATCGCTTCTTCCTGCAACAGGTTTTGTACCAATACTGCATCGCAGATATTACCCTGAACAAAGCGAAACTGCGGTTGATTTTGTAAAGCAGCTAGATTATTGAGATTCCCCGCATAGGTTAATGCATCCAGTACCACCACGCGATCGTTGGGATATCGCTTACACCAATGATGCACAAAATTAGAGCCAATAAAGCCTGCCCCTCCAGTGATCAAAATCCGGCGATCGCGATGGGAAGAAGATTGAGAAGCAAGGGGTTCCTTTGACATAGCAGACTCCAGGTCACAGACTCCAGTAACAGACTTCAAGTAACAGGCTTTATTACAAGTAACAGGCTTCAAGTAACAGGCTTCAAGTAACAGGCTTTATTACAAGTAACAGGCTTCAAGTAACAGGCCCTAGGACTATACCAACTCCACATGGGAATCATCGCCAATCATAAAACGCAGCGCTTTGGGACGGGATGGCGCTTCCGTTAGCTTGGCTCGCTGCCCAATCACACTATCCACAATCCGTTGATGAATGCCCTCCACCTTAGCGCCTTGAAGTAACATACTATGTTCCAAGTCTACCTCCCGTAGGATGACGTTATCGGCAATGCTACTGTAAGGGCCAATAAAACTATTTTCGATATGGCAATTTGCACCAATGGCAACGGGGCCGCGAATGGTGGAGTTAATAATACGGGTACCTTCGCCGATCTGCACTCGACCTAGGACTTGGCTACGATCGTCTACGATCCCGTTCACGACCTTTGTTAAGCGGGTATCTAAGAGAATCCGATTGGCTTCCAGCAAATCATCTTTTTTTCCAGTATCCAACCACCAGCCTTGGAGTTGCCGCGCTTCGATCGATCGCTGGTGGTCAATCAGGTCTTGGATGGCATCGGTAATTTCCAATTCACCCCGAGCCGAGGGTTGAATCCGCGCGATCGCCTCATGCACGGCTGCGCTGAAGAAATAGATGCCCACCAGTGCCAAGTTAGAAGGTGGGTTTTTCGGCTTTTCCACTAATTTCAGGACGCGCCCTGCACCATCGACCTGCGCCACCCCAAAAGCTGTGGGATCACTAACTGCCCGCAGCAAAATTAAGGCATCTAAGCTACGTTCCTTGAATACATTGGCAAAGTCATGGAGCGGATCGGGAATCAGGTTATCCCCCAAATACATAACAAAGGCTGAATCACCGAGGAAAGGCTGAGCGGTTTTCACTGCGTGGGCCAGTCCTGCTGCTTGCTCCTGGAGAATGTAGGTGATATTGGCCCCAAAACGATCGCCGTTGCCCGTTTTTGTCCGCACTTCCTCGCCGGTTTCGGGGCTGATGATAATGCCAATGTCCGTAATGCCTGCAGCCACGATCGCTTCGATGCCGTACCAAAGCACAGGTTTGTTAGCAACGGGAACCAGTTGTTTTGCCCCCGTATAGGTGAGCGGACGCAGACGAGTGCCTTTACCACCGGATAAAATTAGGGCTTTCATAGGGTCTCCAAAATGGGATAACAAATCGGTTTAGGCGTCAGATGAGGAATCAGAAGATGCGGTCGGGGCTGCAATCATCAAGGAATACTGCTGGAGCATCGATCGCAGGGCCTGTCGCCAGTGACGAGGGGGACATCCTAGAATGGGCCACAATGGGCGGTGATCGAGCACCGAATAGGCAGGACGACGGGCAGACGTGGGGAAATCCGCAGTAGTAATAGGTAGAATACGCTTGGTCAGAACCGGCAAGCCTAGGGCCTCAGCCTCTTCCAGAATCGCTACGGTAAAGTCATACCAACTGGCGACCCCGCTATTGGTGAAATGGAAAGTCCCTTGAACTACAGGTCGATCGTATTCAGGTGCGCCAGTTCTGTTTTCTGCGCTAGGGCTAGCTCTGTCCCGATCCCAGGTAATCAATTGACCTAAGGTCTGGGCAATATCTGTGGCCCAAGTGGGGCTGCCAATCTGATCGGCCACAATACGCAACTCTTCTTGGGTTGAACCAAGGCGTAGCATCGTTTTAACAAAGTTAGTTTTACCATGAACCCCGTAGACCCAAGCGGTGCGCAGGATCACATGACGATCGCCCACTTGCCGAATTCCCATTTCGCCAGCTAGTTTCGATTGACCATATACGCTCAACGGCTGTGTCGAATCCTCCACGCGATAGGGGCGATAACTATATCCATCAAATACATAGTCGGTGGAGAGATGTAGGAGCAATGCATTGAGTGCTTGGGCTTCTTGTGCAATTACTGTTGGCGCGATCGCGTTAATTTGGTTGGCTAATTCCGGCTCACTTTCTGCTCGATCGACCGCTGTGTAGGCTGCAGCGTTGACAATATAGTGGGGTTGCCATTGACGAATACTTTGCCGAATCTGCTCGACTTGGGTGAGATCGAGAGTCTGGCGATCGAGGGAAATCATTTCCCCGAGGTTAGGCAATATTGCTTGTAGTTCCTGTCCGACTTGTCCTGCTGCGCCGATCAACAGAATTCGGGTCATGTATCCACCTCTTCTGCGTAGACGTCTGCGGATTGAAAGGACTGACCTGCTTGATCTTTAGCAGATAAGATCGGATCTCCAGAAAAAGGCCACTCGATCCCAATCTCCGGATCATTCCACAGAAGGCTGCGCTCATGCTGTGGTGCATAGTAATCTGTTGCTTTGTAGAGCACTTCGGCCACTTCAGACAGCACCACAAAGCCATGGGCAAACCCAGGGGGTACCCAGAGTTGGCGGTAATTGTTTGCACTTAAATGACAACCGACCCACTGGCCAAAGGTAGCTGACAATTTTCGCAAGTCCACCGCCACATCATAAATTTCCCCCACTACAGCCCGAACTAATTTACCTTGGGGTTGTTGAATTTGGTAATGCAATCCTCGTAGGACGTGTTTTCCTGATCGCGAGTGGTTATCCTGTACAAACCGGGTCTGAATCCCGGTTGCTTCATGGAAGACTCGTTCGTTATAGCTTTCTAAAAAAAAGCCGCGATCGTCACCAAAGACTTTAGGTTCTAGAATCAGAACCTCAGGAATCATTGTCGGAATCACCTGCATAAAGTATTCACACTAAAAAAAAGACCCAGAAAGTAGGAAAACACATAAGTCAAGTGCAAGAAGCAAGTTCAATCGGCAAGTGCATCTGACTTTCCCATTGTTAGGAAGGTGTCTAACCCAACGCCTCTAACGCAATCAGACTACAATTTTTTTTTACTCAATTGTTCAAATCTAAGTTTTTAAATTCAATTTTTTACACTCTTTGGCATCCAAATGATTTGATAGATAAAATCTTGGACATTATTTTGATTGGCAATCATCCTGTCTAGTTTGATTTATGCAAATCATCTATCGTATGACATAAGTTAATGGGCTTTATTGAAAATTTGTAGATCCCCTAGATTGACTGACGCTTTCATGCCTGGGGCTTGCAATTGCGATCGTGGGCAGAATCATATTTTGGCTAAGGCATGTCTTGCAACAATCATGTCTTAGCCAAGTTATGTCTTAGCCAAGCCATGTCTTAGTCAAGTCATGTCTTAGCTAAGTCATGCTGACGATCGGCCAAAACCCATGGGCGGTCAGCCAATCTTGGAAAAAGAATTCCCACGATCGTCCGTCTCCCGTTGGCCGTCATCCACCCATAGATTCCCCCTAAAATTGCCCCTTCACACAATTGCGCAAGGACATTGGGCATTATGCTGGTTGTCAGTCCATCTGCGACCAGCGCCCCTAGCATCCATCCCACACTACTCCAGATAATCCACCAGCGCAGCTGTCGCAAGAATTTCCAGGAACGTCGGACGGAGATGATTTGAGTCATCGCTAGAATGGCACCCATGAATGCGCCGGCGATTGCATCTGCACTATAACGACTCATTCCCCAAACGACAGCTAGCGGAAGATAGGGAAATCCAGCAAGATTGATTGCACCATATATCCAATGGCAGAGAAGTAACGAAATTCCACTAGCCAGTAGCCAGCCGAAGGCGGTCCCTAGCATCCAACGTAGCCAAGCACTTACTCTAAAACGACTGGGAGGCTGGCTAAGCGAGGGCAATCGATCTCGCTTACCTCCTTGAGATAGCGCCCAGCCTTGCATCCCCCCTAGGCAGAGTCCTGTGATAGTTGTTCCCCCTAGCCAACCCAATAACCAAAACCAACTCGTTCCTCCCAAATCTCCGATCGTGCGATGGAACATCTGCCCTAAGGGTAAACCCATCGCCAAGGCCATCATGCAGGCTACACTCCATGGGAGTAATTGGGGCGATCGTGACTGTATCTGTTGATTCATACTTGAGGCACTCCGAAGAACATATAGAGCATTTCCGGGAAATATCTGGGAAATATCTGGAGAATCTTGGAAAAATACCAGAGGAATTAAGAGAAAACACAGGGAACGCATAAGTGGCAACACTGTGGAAGCTGTTGCAGCAAGCAATCATCGCTCTAGGACTCTTTGTAGGCATGGGCAGGCAAGTTGATTGATGTTGCCTGGGGCTGAGTCTGGGGATCAAACACAACAGTGGCTAAGGGATCACCCAGAACAATATCGCGCCACCCGATAAACCGAATCGATCGGTAAAACGCTGTGGCCAAATTTGCACCGGAAAAATACGCCTGAAACAACACTGTGGGGGAGCCGATCCCTTGGCGTTCCGGTTCATCGACGTAGCCCCGTGCGCCCGTCAGGCCCTGGGAGTCCCGCAGCAAATCGCCAATCAACGACTGTCCAGTTCGGGTCGGAAAAAATGTACGTCCGCTGCTGGACACTAACGTATCCGCGATCGCCCCCGATCGAAACTTGAGACTCTGGTAGTTCTGGCGATCGAAGGATTCATCATTAGTCCCCCAGGAGGCGTAGCCCAGCAAATTTTCCCCCGTGATAAAGGACTGCTGAGGGGCCATGGTGACTTGCAGTTGGGGAAACTGCTGTTGAATCTGGATTTTTGCTAACTGGAGATCGTTATTGTAATCCTTGTCAAAGGATTCCCAACTGCCCTTCGGCTGCAATTGGCACTGGGTCGGACGATCGAATCCGCAGGACTGGGGATCGAAAATATCAATGACGTTGGACTCCCCTGTACTTTGGTTATGTCCGTTGGGATCTAGCAAAACAGTGCCATTCAATGCAGGGCGGGATTGCAAAGCGCGATCGACCAAAGCCAGCGCATCTTCCTCCCGATAGCCATCCAGCCGAGTCACTAAATACCCACCGGTTAGCCGATGCTCAAAGGAATAATTTTGTCGCCAATATAGATTCGGGGTCAATAAACCGAAAATGGTTTTACCCGTTAATTGTCGGTATTCTGTATCTCGAAATTCGATCGGGGGAATTTTGTAATCCAACGCCGCGATCGTTGAGTCGAGGGATTGATTTTGGCGAAGAAACTGACCTTCTACTTCTCGGTAAGGCACCTCTTTAATTCGTAGCGGGACTCCCTTGGTTAACACAATGTACCGAATTTGATCCTGCCAATGCCTCCGTGCCAAAAATTGTCGCAGTGGGACTTCGACTTTTTGTTGGTAGGTTGCGTGACTAATGGATTCAAACACCGGCAAAAGGGTGCTATCAGGTAAATCTAGGGTCAGGAGATGATCGCGAGGAATCCGTCGCCGATGCATATAGTACTGAGCCACGCGCAAGGATGTGGGACTATTGCGATTCGCTACGACCATCACCCGATCGACCTCTGGATGGATCCACCCCATGGGATTCGCCCTAGACTGCGCAATGCCCAACCACAGTAATCCCATCCCTAAAACAAGGCATCCCAACAGACTGCCTAAAGCTGCGACGATGCGCCGAAGACGTAAATAAGCCATCTGAATCACTCATTCAAAAGTAGAAAAAACAAAGGTAAAAATCAGTTGGACAGTGACCGCCCTGCTTTAATCCATTCGCTAGGGCAACCCATTGACTGACCCGCCGTCCAATCCTGGATTAGGGAGTGCAGTTGCTTTCAGCCAAGCCGCTACAAAATCGCTCGCTAGGGCTGAGGGCTCTAGGGGAATCGTTGTGAGCCAGAAGCTCCAAGCTACGCGATCGGCTGCGGTCAATGGCTGCGCCATCACAACATTGGTCAACCAACTATTGAGGGATTGACCCGCCGTTGGGAGTTCGGAGCTGCGTTGGTTCAACCATTGCCGACTCCAATCCACAACCCATTGAGAAAAATCAGTGGGATCGACTGGCGGTGGGGTGGGAGGCGCAGCGAAAACGAAGGAGCCGATCGTGGCCGCAGCAACAAAGTTGTTCTGACGATCGCTGACTTGTTGAGGATTGATGCGAATATTGTAGGTACCCACCGCCGCTGCATTCCACAGTCCGGCTGGAGCCGTAATGCGGTAGATCCCGGTCACTACTTTATTGTCAGGACTGGGCACAATACTCACCACGTTTGCTAACTGTGTAAAGTTATTGGGCCCTGTTACTGTAATATCTTGATTTTCGATCGAGCTCAATAAAATCCCGCTCGCATCCCGATAGGTCACGGCAAAGCTGTAATCCTGAGTACCCAATTCGATCGCCGAAGTCAAGAGTTTTAAGGTCGCGGTTGGAGCAGTCAGATCAACCTGTAAAGCCCCCAGGGCGATCGCTCCCACCCGGTTTCCCAGCACATCACTGACTTGATTAGCTTGTAGATTCAACCAATACTGACCTGAATCGGCCTCATCCCAGGTGCCGCCGGGTGCATCCCAACGGTATGTTGCGACTAGCGGACTACCATCAGTCGCTGAACTCACACTAATGAGCTTTGCCGGTTGCAGATCTCCCTGCGGCCCCGTCACGACAATATTCCGATCGCCCAAGGTCGTTCGACTCACCCCGGTCGCATCCCGATAGGTCACCGTAAATTGGTAACTAGTACTCCCAGCGCTGACAGCAGCCAAGGGATCTAATTGAACCGTGGGTGGCAGAAAGTCTACGGAGAAATTGGCCAATGTTCCAGGACTGGTAAAGTTACGATCGAGATCGCTCAAGGTTTGGGGTTGCAGCACGATCGCATAATTCCCGGAGTCGGCCATGTCCCAACTGCCCCCTGGCGCTAGGATGCGATAGGTCGCTGTAATGGTTTCGGCATCCCGATCGCGACGGAAGCTTAGCCACTGTACAGGAATGGTTGTGTTATTGGGGCCAGTGACAAGCAATGCCTCATAGAGCGAGCTTTGCTTAACGGCCAAGTTGTCCCGATAGGTCACGGCAAAGCGATAGTCATTCCCCCCTGCAACGATAGGGGCTAACCCATTGACCTGTGCCGTCGGAGGCGCAAAATCAACACGAAAAGTTCCTAGGGCACCCGCCGGAATGAAGTTACGATCAATATCACTGACTTGATTGGCTTGTAGGTTCAGGAAATAGATACCTGTATCAGCCTCATCCCACAAACCACCAGGTGCATCTATACTGTAAGTCGCAACGAGGATCCCACCCGTGGCGTCTTGGCTCAGATTGACGACCTTGGCTGTTTGAGCGTAATTATTTGGCCCTGTTACAACAAGGTTATCATCGCCAATTGTGCTGCGCTTGACTGCTGTCGCATCTCGGTAGGTCACACTAAAGCGATAGTCGCGATCCCCAAGTTGAGTGATGCTTGCTAAGTCGGTAGAAGCAGTAGGAGCGGTTACATCGGGGAGTAAGAAATTGGATTGCGGAATAATGTCCTTGGCTTGGGTCGGACTAGACCACAACAATTGTACGATCGCCCCACCAAAATTTTCATAATACTCTAGGCGGATATCATACTTTTGTCCTGCAACCAGTGTAATAGTTCCCTGATCTTCTGTTAGGGCGTGTTCCGTCCAATTGTTAATTAACAGTTGACCATTCACCCACAACCGAATTCCATCATCGGATTTTGTATAAAAGGTATAAGTCTCGGAGCTGTTAGCAATCACTGAACCTGACCAACGCACTGAAAACAAGTCGGTCGCCAACGCTGAATCCGGAGAGCCTCCCCCCCAATCAAAATTAACGGTAGAATCCGATCGCGTTAACTTCAGTTGCTCAAAGTTAGATCCGGCATAATACTGTCCTAGCAATCCACTCAAAGGAAGAGATTCTGAGGCCAAAATGGATGCATTGGCGGAAAGGCTAGGCGATAGGCTGGATGATAGTGGTGGGCCTAATAGCGGTAAAGATAATGTTGTTAATCCCTCATTGCTGCTGGATGAATTACCGAAAGAACTGGAATTCAAAAAAAATCCGTTTGTGGAAAAATCCCGATCGCTACTCACCATAGTTCAATCTCTTTTGGAATGAATCCTTTGTAATTTGTGCATACTCTGGAGATGCCCTGAGCATTCATTAAATTCAAAAAAATCTATCTCAAGATTGAGGAATTTTTCAGAAAAACATCCAACTAAATAGGTTTAACAGACTTTATTTCGAAGATGGATTGATGCATCTCTGCTAATTCAAATAAATGAAATAAAGTCAATAATTCTAGCTGGTGATTTCCGGGTTTGGTAGCTAACAAATCTAATGGTTTCAAGCACGTTTTTAGAATACTGTATTTTGAATAAATTCGAACTGCTTTCATGTTTAAAATATTCTATTGCTATTTTGAAAGATGCCATTTTGAATGCGGATCTATTTGAATGCGGATCTGCAACCGCCTAACAGATTTGTTGGATGAGCTGATACAAGTGTCTTGTACTACGATCGGGTTGCAATCAAAGTTAAAAATCGAGAATCGAATCTAATGTAGTACAAGACGGATGAAGTGGAACCGTATATTGGAAATTATTGGAAATAGTTGAATGCTCTCTGCAACAACAAAGCTCGTAACACCGCAAATCTCAGCCAATTACGATAGAGCAAGATTAATATAGAGGCTGACGCATAGCCTCAATACTCCCATGGAGCAGCACCGATCCCAACTTCTCTCCTTCAGACTGCCCTGCTTCCTCAGCCTAGGTTGTTTAGTCCCTCTAGGTTGTTTGATCCCTACTGTCTTGTTTAATCCCGCTCCTGCGATCGCCCAGGTTTGTCCGGTGCAATTGGATAGCCAGGTAAAATCCGTCCTAGGACGCATTCCCAATGGACGGTGGGGAATTCTCGTACAGACCCAAGCCCCCGCAGGCCAGCGGCGCAACCTGGTCAACCTCAATGCCAGCACGCAACTAATTCCTGCATCCAACGCCAAAATCTTGACGACTGCCGCGGCCTTACATCGTTTGGGGGCAGACTATCGCATTCAAACCATTGCAACCGGCAACGCGATCGGCCCTAACTTAGCAACACTACGAATTATGGGCCAAGGCGATCCAAGCCTGACAACCCAGCAATTATCCGCTCTGGTAACCCAGCTTCAGCAGAAGGGCATTCGGCAAGTGGATCGACTGATTGGAGATGAAACTTATTTTCAAGGACCAACGATCAACCCAAATTGGGATGCAGAGGATATCGGTGAAGCCTATGCCGTTGCCACTAACGCCCTGATTTTAAATCAGAATGCGATTAACCTTACCCTATTTCCCCAAAAAGTGGGGCAGCCTTTACAGGTGCAGTGGGAAGATATCACCGATCGCTCGGATTGGACGTTGGTCAATCGATCGAAAACCGTCGGAGCCAATGCCGGTGAGTTTGCCAATGCTTACCGCAAGGGGTCTAGCATCGTCATTGATGCAGCGTTACGTGTGGGGTCTGACTCAGAATGGGTTGGGATTGCCATTCCTAATCCTGGGAACTATTTAGTCCGCAAGTTTCGGAATTTGTTAACGCAGGCGGGCATTCAAGTGAAAAGCTCCACGTTGGTGCAACGGAAAATGGCACCTCCCGGCGAAGTTACCTTGGCAACAGTCTCTTCTCCGCCCCTCTCAGAACTGCTCTATGAAACGAATCAGGAAAGCAATAATACCTATGCGGAAGCGCTGCTGAAAACCCTAGGAAAACAAAGCCATGCTAGTTCTAGAACAATTTCCGGTAATGCAACGCAGGATGGTATTGCAGCAGTCAAGACAAGTCTTACGGCCTTGGGGGTAAATGCTAATCGATATAGCTTAGTGGATGGTTCAGGATTAGCTAGGGGAAATCGAGTCAGTCCCGAAGCCTTGGTCCAAACCTTACAGGCGATCGCACAGTTACCCACAGCGGAGATTTACAAACGATCGCTCCCCATGGCAGGCATGACTGGTACCCTAAAAAATCGCTTTCGAGGGACCCCAGCCCAAGGGGTTGTACTGGCTAAAACCGGAACGATCTCCGGTGCAGTTTCGCTCTCAGGCTATATCACGCCCAAAAACCATCCCCCTCTGGTTTTTAGCATCCTTGTCAATTCCGCTGCCGCACCTGCCACGGTACGTCAAGCGATCGATGATGTAGTTGTCCAATTATCTCAGTTAACGACCTGCGATCGCTGATGACAATTGCTAATCACAATTGCTAATCACAATCGCGGGTCGTCATTTCTGATCATAAGTACCGATCACAAGTACTGATCACAAATACTGATCAAGAGAGGCATGATCGATCGATTGAGATAAGTGCTCAATGATCGATATGATTCAACCTTCTATCAGCAGCATTTCTACAGCAATAGAGATGCAATCTCAGAATTAGTAGGGACGAATGTTAAACAACCGATAATTTACAAAATAAATTAACGAGTTTGACTTCCTCCAGGGTAGAACACATCGTTTGAGCTAAGAACGGACTCCCCACGACTAGGGATAAACATTGAGCACGGGAGATGGCTACATTTAAGCGGTGCCGATTGAGCAAAAACTCCAAGCCACGGGGAATGAGATTGCCCCGACTGGCACACATCGACACAATCAAGACGGGGGCTTCTTGGCCTTGAAACTTGTCTACAGTGCCAATTCTAGCCCGATCGCGTAGCCGACTTTGGAGCTTCCGTACCTGCAAATTATAGGGCGCAACGACCAAAATATCCTCCGGCTGAAGGGTGTGCTGCCGTTTCCCCCGATCGCTGACAAACGATCGACCCAGTAATTGATTAATCACTTGCTCAATGACTTGGATTTCTTCCTCACTCGCCTGTTGATTGCCTTCATGTTCCACGGGGATAAACAAAATCCCATGGCGCTGCGGCTGGATGATTGGATTTACGCCTTGGCCCAGTAACCAGTCCTCCACTTGATGGGATTGGGTTTGTCGATCGGCCTTTAGGCGACCTTCGTAAACCGCATCGGAAATGAATCGACAAATGCTCGGATGCATCCGATAACTCGTATCTAGAAAAATGCCTAAATCATGGGGAATCGTCGCACGACCATTGAGAAAATAGTTTAAGGCTGAGAGACCACTTTCGCCGGGATGGGTGCCTTGGGTGGGTTGCTCTAATTGCATCGGATCGCCCATTAAAATGAGATTATCCGCACAACGGGCGATCGCGACCAAATTGGCTAACGATAGCTGCCCCGCTTCATCGATAAATAGGTAATCAAACTGACCGATCGCCGCTTCACGGCTCAATTGGTAGGCCGTTGCTCCCACCAGTTGATACTCCGGCGGCAGGGTGGTATCAACCTTTTCTTGAAACCGAATCGAGGCCGCTTGAAAAACCTCATCGGTGCGATCTCCACCAATTTTGGCCCCTTGCAACAGCAGCCCCTCCGCTTCCGCCAGTTTTGCCACTCGTGCCAGGAGATTGGTGATGACTTTATGGCTATTGGCACAGATCGCGATCGATTTACCCAAGGCCAGTAGCTTGACAATCACCTGGGCAGCGGTATAGGTCTTGCCACTGCCGGGGGGGCCTTGAATACAGAGGGTGCTGCTTTGTAGGGTGGTCGCAATCCGCAGCGTCCCTTGGAGTAAAGTTTCATCGGAACGCAGAAGGGGTTGACCCAGAATATGACCTGGAATACGCGGCGGTTGACGCTGGAGAAAATGCTGCAATGCAGGCGGCAGTTGCTTAGAGTTAGCCCATTGTTGAACAGTTTGCAAAACCGACTGGCTTAAGATAGTGGAATCGATAAAGTTACAGTCGATAAGACTGGTGCGCTGCGGTGGACTCCAACCAGGGGCAGACTGTTCCAACTCCTTCAAGCGTTTTTCTGAAATGCTAATGGTTGCAATCCCGGTTTCCCGACCGAGGCTTTCTAACTTACAGTTCCGCAAGGCTTGCTCCGGCGCAAACCAACAGGTTCCTGATTCTAGTTTAGTTTCCTGATTAGGATCAAAGCGATATTCATAGGCCAGCGATCGACTGCGTGGGCTGGGTTTAAAGGGTGGGCGATCGGTGCGTTCGAGTCCGGCTAAGCAATCCAGCTCATCATATAAATCAGCTTCATCGGCCACCAGCCAACTAAACCGTTGCCACCAGAAGGGTTTGCCTTCCCGTTGATGAAATTGCAGCAAGTGTGCCAGTAGTCTCTGAATGCAAGCTTCTTCTGAATCATCCTCATCCGATAGCTGGGATAATAACGACTCTGCCAACTCAGCGGCTGTAGCTCCGCGATCGTTGGGGTTTTCAGCTTCTTTTGGAAGACTTTGATTTTGATTGTTCACATAACTAATTTGCTGTTGATTTTGCAGTTCTCGTAACCAATCTACTAAGTATTTAGTCGATTCACAATCCGTCCGGTTGTAGTCACGAATGTCCTGCAAAATCTTGGAGTCATCTGGGGTATGACCATCCTGGCTCTGCGTCCAATAAAAATACTGGAGAACCGAGTCATTGGCGGTTTGCACTTCTCCCGATCGCTGACAGTGATAGAGGGGCTCTAACTTTTTAATGGAATAGCTGGGCTGACCCACGCGGAGACTTTGGCGCACAATCTGATACAGATCAACGAAAACGCCCGATCGTAATAAATCATCGACTTGCGCTTCACGGGTCGCATATTTTCCCATTAAGCGTTTGAGGGCGATCGTTTCGTAGGCGGCATAGTGATAAATATGCATGGACGCATCCCGTTGCCAGCGATCGTACACCCAATCGATGAATCCTTCAAAGGCTTGCTTTTCCTGGAAATTGTTATGCGCCCACCAGTCATAGAACTGAAGTGTTACCTCCGCAGGGTGGGCTCCACAGGTATCCGCATGACTGGCTGCGGGGTTTGCTTCGACACACACTGCGCCGAATAAATATTCCAATCCACCGGGTGCTAAGGGATATCCCTCCATGTCAAAATACACATCCAATGGACTTTGGGGGGGCAGCAAGGCCAGTCCTTGATTGGGTTGATCGGGTTGGGGCTGAACTAAACAATATTGGACTTGACCTATTTTTAACGTGGCTTTCTGTAATTGTGCTTGTGTAACTAGACGCGATAATGCGAGTGGATCTAAATTAGTGATTCTTTGCGTCTGATCTAGGTTAGCCAGTTGTTCGACAGTGGTAATGCCTGCCGCTTCTAGTTTACGAATTTGACTACCAGTAATATTTGCCACGAGGGATAGATGATCTCGATCGTGCAGGATGTGTTCTGCATAGTCTTGCCATCGGCCATGGCGATCGTCCCCCGGTTCGGGAATGGGCGGTTGGTCTGGGTTAAATCCATCCATAAATTGCAGGAAGGATTGCCTCACCCGTTTGTAGTAGTAGAAAAATTGTTCTGTGGGATAGGAGGCAATTTCGCCACTGCCTAACAACAGTCGAAATTCCTGGGGGCGTTTCCCTTGAATGGCCTCTAATAAATCGCAATAGGTACAGGCTTGCAGCACAAAATCGGGCTTAGGATTTAGCGCTAACTTACATTCCAAGGGCACATAGCTCCAACTGCCCAATGGGGAAGGCTCCTCCACCCGAATCAGAAAATCGGCATAGCCCAGGAAGCCATCCCCTCGCAGGGCCGCTTGGTAAATATAATTTCGTCCAGCTTTCATGGCGGCTAGAGTGGCCTCAAATCCCCCCTGATGGTGAACCATGCAAACGTCCGCGCCCGTTGATTGCAAAGACTGCAAAAATTTGTTTTCGTGGGCTTGGCCAAGTTGGCGCAGGACGGTGAGGAACTCGTCTTGGGTCGCCGGAGCAGGCAGAGCCTTGGGTTGCGCTAGGGCCAAGCGATCCATCCAGCTAGCAAATTCACTTTGGTGATATTGGATTAAGTCTGCTGGTGAATAGATGAGTTGATGATTGTGATATTGCATCGGAAACCGACTACTTGAAATCGCGTATCCTAGCAATGTTAAGCGAGAAATAATCGCCTGAACATCTTTTTAGGCTGTGTCAAAAGGTCAGTATTGAGCTTAAGCTGAGCCCAGTCATATCAACCCATTGGGCCTTCGCAGCGACCGATCGCAGATCCCTCGCCAGCCATGGCAAGCTATTGAATTTGTGCAATCCAGCCTTCTACATTGCTAGAGTCAGTTCTATCAAATGCCGCCTAACTGTCGCATGGCTTGATCGGTTGTCAAAAAGAAATGATCTCGACCTAAATAGTCTACAAATCCCACTTTTTCTAATTTATCCATCACCGGCCCTTTGACCTCAGATAGATATAGTTCAATGCCCGATCGCTGCCACTCTGCAATCAAACTTTCCAAAACTTCCAACGCACTCGCATCGATGAGGTTAATGGCACTACACACCAGAAGAACCGTTTTGACCGCAGGCTGCTGGGCGATCGTTTTTAGCAGAAAATCTTCTAAAAACCGGGCATTGGCAAAATACAAACTGGCATCCATCCGCACCGCCAAAACCGTTGGACAGGTGGTCACAGGATGGCGTAGCACATTGCGGAAATGCTCCGTTTGTCCCAAGCGACCGACGATCGCGATATGGGGACGGCTTGTGCGCCACAGATGCAACGATAAAGCCACCAATGCCCCAAAAATCACCCCTTTTTCCACCCCAACGCCCAACACGGCTGAAAACGTGACCAACCAGGCGATCGCGTCGGCTTTGTCGTAACTCCACATGCGGCGCAGGGTGGCGAAATCAACCAGCTTATACACCGCCATGATGATAATGGCAGCCAAACAGGTTTGCGGCAGGAAATAAAACAACGAGGTGAGAAACATGACCGTGATCGTGACAAAAATCGCAGTCATGATCGAAGCTAACCCCGTGTTGGCCCCTGCGGAAAAGTTCACAACCGATCGGCTCAATCCTCCCGTCACGGGATAGCCTCCAGCCAGGGCAGCCCCCCAGTTCGCCACGCCGAGGGCAATTAATTCCTGGTTAGCATCCACTTTTTCACGGCGTTTGCTAGCCAGGGCCTGGGCGCTACCAAATCCTTCCATATAGGCCACAAGGCTAATCATCAGCGCAACGGGTAAGAGACTTTGCAGCGTTGAACCAGAAACGATCGGAACTTGGAAACTGGGTAAACCCGCTGGAATCTCCCCCACGACCTTGATGCCTAGGATTTGATCTAAGCGCAAGGCCCAAACGACGATCGTGCCCACAATGACTACGAATAATGGTGCGCCCTTCGAGAGTGGAAAAATCGTTTGCTCAGGCCAGCCGCGCCGCTTGAGTTGCTGAACTAAGGGCTGCCCACAGTACCAAAGGATTACTAAACTCGCGAGTCCTAACCCTAAGGTACTCCAGTTGACTTGATTAAGTTTGCCAATCAATAGGGGTAAGAGTTCTAGAACCGTTTCCGTATGGGGAATTTTGAGGCCCAGCAAATGTTTCGCCTGACTCAAGCCAATGATGAGCGCTGCACCACTAATAAATCCGGAAATGACCGATCGACTGAGGAAATTGACTAAAAATCCTAAACGAAAGATGCCAAACAAGACTTCGATCGAGCCAACTAAGAACGCTAAAAGGGTCGCCAGTAATAAGTAATCCGCGCTACCTTGGGGAGCGAGTTTACCAATGGCAGTTGCAACCATAAGAGAGTCAACCGCCACTGGCCCCACTGCCAATACAGGACTCGTGCCTAACAACGGATAGAGAATGGGGGGTAAAAGGCTGGCATAGAGCCCAATGTGGGGCGGTAAACCCGCCAACAGCGCATAGGCCATCGCTTGGGGGACTAACAAGCTGGTAACAATAATGCCTGCTGTCAGATCCCCTACAAAATCTCGCCGATGATAGCGCGGTAACCAATTGAGAACCGGGAAGTACTGTTTCAAGGTCATAGAAGCCAATTCATAGAAGCCAATTCATAGAAGCCAATTCATAGAAGCCAATTCATAGAAGCCAAGGTTACCCCACCGTCGCTACTTGGCCACAGGCTTGATTGGCAGGAACTGCTTCCATGATTTTCTTGGGATCAGGAAGATTGAGATTCTTCATGAAATCAATGAATGTTTCCCGAGTGCGCCCCACAAAGCGAGGATTCCATTGCTTCTCTTCACCGATCGTGGAAACGGCGTGGCCGCGATAGTCATGGCCGGGATAGACCAACGTACTATCCGGTAGTGTAAAGAGTCGCTGGGTGACCGAATCGTACAGTGCCCCCGCATCTCCACTCTGGAAGTCCGTCCGTCCACAGCCGCGAATAAAGAGGGCATCGCCCGTTAGCAAATGTGTACCGTTCACCAGATAGGCCATATGACTATCGGTATGGCCCAGGGTGGCGATCGCTTGAATTTGCACCTCTCCCACGGTTAGCATTTCGCCATCTTGAATTTCTCGATTGGCACAGGCGACCGCTGCATGTTCAGGGACAATGCCTTCGCAACCGGTGAGTTCCCGCAGCTTACCTGTCCCGGTAATGTGATCGGCATGGACGTGGGTTTCCAGGCAATATTTCAGTGTCAAACCCAATTCATTCAGCAGTTTGAGATCCCGTTCCACTTGCTCCAGCACCGAATCGACTAAAACCGCCTCCTGAGTCCTGGGATCGGCAATGAGATAGGTATAGGTCCAAGTATCGCGATCGAAGAGTTGACGGAATAGCATGGTTTTTCTCCTTGAAAATTTAGTGAGGCGATTGATCTCAGACAAAGGATCTCAGACAAAACTCTGACGCACTCATCATCCGTGGAGAAATCCGACGACTCGTTTCTAACGCCGTTATTGCTAATTTGTCGGGTTAACGAAGTTGTCGAAGTGTGGTCAGCTGTTGTAATTGCTGACTTTGTTGCTCCATTTGGAGAGAGAGAGCATCACAAACTAGGTCGCAAAGTTCAAATAAAAACGGATTGGCAATGCTGTAGTAAACACAAACCCCTTGCTGTTCACGGGCAACAATTCCCGCCTGAGTCAGCATTTTGAGATGTTTAGAAACGTTTGCTTGTCCTAATCCCGTTTCTTCAATGATTTCAGTAACATTCTTAGCCCCCTGTTTCAAGCTACAAACAATTTGTAAGCGACTCACTTCAGACAACACTTTAAAAAATTCGGCCATGAGCCCCAATGCTGCTGGTGACAGCTTTGAGATACCACAGTCATCGTCTAAGGTAACCTTACCTAAGACAGCATTACCGGATACTGGCATCGATAACGTTGGTTGAGTTAACGGTTGAACGATCGCTTTACGGGGCATAGGGATTCAGGGATGCAAAGGGATACATAAGGAATATAAGGAATCTAGGGAGTTGAGCTGGTCAACTACTAATTTCATTATATTACCAAATAGTATTACTTTAGTCACCTCCTGATGTTCGCCGGGATTCGATGTTCTGTGTGCGATGTTCTGTGTGCGATATTTGGCGTGTGTATTTGGCGTGTGTATTTGGCGTGCGATGCTCTGGGGCTGCAATATCATCGAATCAATCTTGCCTAGCTTTGAGACACTGGCTATTTCTTGGTGTGGGATAAGTCTGGAAGGGGTGGATGCCCGATCGCCGTTAACCCTTTGTAGGCTAGGGAACCGATTACAAAACTCAGCATAAAGAGAACGGGATTCCAGATGCCCAGTACCCAAGCGGTAATGCCGGGGCCTGGACAATATCCAGAAATGCCCCAACCCACGCCAAAAATAGCGGCCCCTAAAACCAGCGGCAGATCGATGTCTCGTTTGGTAGGGAGGTAAAATTTTTCAGCAAACCAGGGATGGGGAAGTCTTAATACAAAGCGGAAGGCAATGATTGTGACACCCACTGCCCCTCCCAACACAAAGAGTAATGTGGGATCCCATCGCCCTGCAATGTCCAGAAACCCTAACACACGATCGCGATCGATCATTTGCGAAAGCCCTAAACCTAACCCAAAGAGAAGCCCTGAAATTAATGCAATGCCATTTTGTTTCACAATGCGTCTCCGTATGCGTCTCCGTATGCGTCTCTGTAGCTGTCGTTGAAGTGTGTTCATGGTTCAAGTTATACAACTTGTTAAATAATAGAAAACCGATGGATGCGCTCGATTGACCAGCTCACATTACTAGTACGCATTACCAGTTCACTAAATGCCGGGTAATACATGTTGGGTAATAAATACCGTGATGAAAGCAGTGGTCAGAAACGTCAGAACTGCCACGAGCGATCGACCTGATAGTCGCCCCAAACCACAAACCCCGTGGCCACTGGTACACCCACTGCCCATGCGAGTTCCCACCCCCACTAACAGTCCCCCAATCCCCATCGCCCATGGTGCAAAGCTAGAAGTGGGTGTGGGGTGAGTTGCCAACCCATACTCATAAAGAGCACCTCCGAGGAGCATTCCCAGCAGAAAGAGCGATCGCCAAGCTTCCTTTTGGGGAAATTCGATCGCGCCATTGACCATGCCACTGATCCCTGCAATGCGCCCATTAAAGGCCAGTAAAATCGTGCTGCTGCCCCCAATCAGCAAACCACCGAGTACCGCTGTTATCCAATTAAAGTCTGCCATCATGATCTTGATTCAGGGTTCTAATTTACGGTCTAGCACTGCACAACGTTCATTCACTGAGATCCATCCAGCTTGGGTCGCCGCAGAGAGTTCTGCTACCCCTGAGAATTGACCTACCTTATTTAATAGCACATAAAATCTAATTTTACAACCATCTAGTTATATTACTAATTAGTAGGATTTTGAGAAAGAAGTTGCTGATTGTCAGTTATTTATGTCATCTGTCCTAGATTGGCTGAAGACTGTGGCGATGCTAGGAGAAAGGAGCGCTACAGGTGGCGATCGTAGAGGCAATTACCGACCTAGGAGCCGCGATCAGAGAAATCGAGCCATCGGCGTTACGCTGCCAACTAGAAGCTTGGACGAGCAGAGGTTGGGTGGTGGGAATCTGAGCGACGGTTGCTTGCCCCTGGCGATAGGCGGAGAGATCCCGGAGGTCATGCCAAGGGCGATCGCTGGCTGCTTCTTGATTTGGATTTTTGGGAATTCCACCCCGCCCTGTTGCTACAAACTGACTTCCTTGGTTACTGGAACAACCCGTCGCGATTTTCTGGCTTGGATCAGATGTATTCATTGGCAATTCGGTTAATCCAGAATTGGGGTCTGTACCGATCGTATTCACCCGCACATTCCCACTAATCCCAAATTCAGAACTGGCAGTGATATCATTTTCCGGCGTTAGCGAGCTACGATACTTGAGCCCAAGTATCCCTTGCGTTGTAATTTCAATATTCCCCCCCCGCCCCTGAAATGCATTGGCAACAATATCACTATTTTCTAAGCCTACGATGATGGGCGAGTCGATCGTAATATTGCCTCCATTTCCTTGTCCCCCCGCCGTTGCAACAATGCTGTTCCCCTGGCGCATCAACAACAGATCCCGCACTTGCAAATCAATGTTACCACCCTCGCCGGAAAAAGCAGCAGCGGTAATACTACTCTGATTGCTGAGAGAAATCACATTTGCATTAATCCAAACATTGCCGCCAATTCCTGGGCCATCATTTCTAACGCTCACCACAGCGCCATCGGCGATGCGTAATATAGGAGTATTAATCGTCAGCGAGCCTGAATTACCCGAAGGAATGGCGGGTAATCCAAATGCGGCTTGAGACTCAGGACTCAAGATTTCAGCCGTGGAAATAATACGGGAAATACTGCCAATGCCGTTTCCTTGGGTCGCTTTACCTTGAATCTCGATCGACTCGGAAGCATTCACCAAAACGCTCCCAGCGGCCCCATCCGCCACCGTAGAAGAACCCAGCGAGGATCCCCCTTGAATGAGTAATCTCGCAGTGTTGATAGTGGCATCCTTCGCATTTCCTGCCCCCTGGGTAAAGGTAGACAGTGTGCTTTCTCCAAAGGCCAAGGGGTTGTAGCCTGCAATGGTCATTTGTCCGGTGGCATTGACTTGAATCGTGCCCGTGTCGCCCGATCGAACGGCTACTGAAATAATATTGCCTGAGTCTAGTACGTTGAGATCCTGGGTAGAGATGGTGATGTTGCCGCCGCTTCCACGCCCCGCTGAGAAGGTGGCAACTCCTGAATAGAGAGCTGGATTGTTAGAGTCGAAACCACTGATTTCACTCAGACCCTGCACGGCAATATTAATGTTGGCACCCGCCGCTTGACTCCGGGTTCTAGAGAAAATTCTGGCTCCATCATATAGTGATAGATTAGCCGCAGTCACATTGATATCTCCAACAGCTCCTGATCCGAAGTTGTTACTTTGGATCAGACTGCCCAATTCTCCATTGCTTGTATTGCCAGTCAAGCTTAGGAAGCCTCTGGCATTGACTGTAATGCCTCCAGAAGATTGGGAGGTTACTAAATTTTGCAGCAGTAGAGCTGATCCTTCCGACAAGCTAATATTTTGGCCTTGTAGTTGGATGGAGCCGTTACGACCACTGGCGTTCAGCATTGAATCCTGCGCTAGAGAAATATCGTTAAATTGCGACACAGCGCTGTAATCCCCTACCCACCCGGTCGGCGTAGCCGTAAGTCCCACCATTCCAGCTTGGACGCTACCGACTTCCAGATGTCCACTGCCTTGGATAGAAGCCACCCCACCTGCAAAATTAACGGTTCCCCCAATCAACGCTAAGGTCTGATTCGCGCCCGCTTGTAATCCATCGGGGCTATTCATGGGACTCGCTTGACCGAAACCCGTGATGTCGATTAACTGATTGCCTATTCCCTGTACGGTAATGGCCCCTGGATTTTGCCCCATTTGCAAACCGATCGGTGCACTCATCGTCAGCAAAGGCGGATGACTTGGATTGACTGCGCTAAATTCTGTTCCATCCGCAAATTTAACGCTACTGGCTGTTGTCCCAATAAAAGATCCCCCGATATTCAATGAGGCATTCGGCCCAAATAATATGCCACTGGGATTGATTAGGAATAAACTAGCAGAACCATTGGCTTTAATCAGTCCATCAATGTTGGATACTGTTCCACCCGTCACCCGCGCAAAAATATTCTGCACGTCCAAGGCATTGTTGAAAACCGCAGAGCCGCCCGTGGGGACTGAAAATTGGCTGAAGCTGTGAAATAAATTGCCGCCCGATCTCCCCCCTCCATCGATCGTGAAGTCCAGCCCATTAGGACTACTCACCGCACTGGGTAAGCTTCCATCTGGACTCACCTGAGCAATGGAGGACTCCATCCCTACGACCATGCCAGCCACTAAACCGATAACCGTAGCGATCGAATGTTTTTTCATAGGGCGATTTTATAGACATTCGCCCTAGATTACCCATCATAGAATCTTTATATTCTCAGTAAAGTCCCTGAAATTTTCTGGTCAGACCTTTGAGAATTATGGAGATGAGAACCCTGGAGAGCACCTTGAATTGAGAGCACCTTGAATATTGAGAGCACCTTGAATTCAGCCGTCTTAAGAACGCACCAATGAGCTTACTTTTAATGAGCTTACTTTTGTCGGTGTACCGCTACAAGTGGCGATCGTCGGAGTAGCTACAGACCCAGGAGCCGCGATCAGCGAAATCGAACCATTGGCGTTACGCTGCCAACTAGAAGCTTGAACAAGTTGGGGCTGAGTGACCGGAATCTGAGCGACGGTTGCTTGACTACTACGATTGGCAGATAAATCCCGGAAGTCCTTCCAGGTATGATCGCCCACGACCTGTTGACTGGGATTCTGGGGAATGCCACCCCGCCCTGTGGCGACAAATTGACTGCCTTGATTGAAGTTGCAGCCTGTTGCAATTTGCTGGGAGGAATCTGTGACGTTGCTGGGAAGTTCAGTTAGACCTGCGTTGGGATCTGTGCCGATCGTATTGACTTGCACATTGCCACTCACGCCAAACTCTGAACTAGCAGTGATGTCATTATCAGGTGTCAGTTGATTGCGAAACTTAAGTCCTAGAATTCCTTGGGTTGTAATACTAATATTACCTCCGCGACCTTTCACAGCATTAGCAATAATGTCACTGTTTTCTAACCCTAGAATGATTGGCGCAGCGATCGTGACATTTCCTCCATTGCCTGTTCCTCCTGCCGTTGCGCTGATAACGCTACCATGACGCAGAACTAAAGTATCCCCTGTGATAAAAATATTGCCTCCCTCCCCAGAAGCAGCGGCAGCTGTAATACGACCTTGGTGATTCAGAACCGTGGAACCCGCATTAATCCGAACATTTCCGGCACTGCCTGGGCCATCAGCTTTAACCGTTACAAAGCCACCCTGGGTAATCCGTAAGCTCGGCGTATTAATTGTCAAAGATCCTGCATTGCCATCCGGAATGGCTGGTAACTGCAAAACGGCTTGAGTCATCGGATCGAGAATCTCAGCGGTAGATGCAATTCGGGCCGGAAGAATCGATCCGGCGGCTTGACCGCTCACGTCAACGGATTCAGAAGCATTCACCGTCACATTACCCGCTGCGCCTTTAGCAACCGCACTCGAGCCTAAAATACCACTGTCGCGAACGACTAACCGAGCTGTATTAATTACGGTACTCCCTGCATTGCCTGTACCGCTTGCAGAACCAATAATACTACTGGATAAGGTGGTCAAGGGGTTATTCCCAGCAATTTCTACTAGATTTGTTGCATCAATCTTTAAGACACCGCCATCTCCAAGCCCTGCCGTCAGAACACTAATACTGCCACCATTCACCACTTTTAAGCTATCCGCTGAAAGCGTTAAATCTCCTGCTTTCCCAGAACCCAATGTGATGGAGGTAATGGAACTGGAAATAACTGGATTCGCTGGAACAAAACCATCAACCTCGATCGTGCCTGTGACCTTGGCATGAATGTTTCCTCCTGTAGCGGGCGTAAATGTCCAATTGTGGAGATTCGCACCATCTTTCAGTAATAACTGTGCTGCTGAAAGATTAATATCCCCCGTGGGTGTTAAGCCTAGGTTGTCAATTTGAATAAAACTGTCTAATAGACCATTAGCTGTTGTACCCGTGAGACTAACGGTTCCCGTTGCATTAATCTGAATGCCTTGGGCGGGTTGCTGAAATCCCAAGTTTTGTAGCAAGGCTGCCGAACCATTCGCAAAACTGATGTTCTGACCCTGTAACTGGATGGAACCCCCACTACCACTAGCATCTAGCAAGGATTGGTGGTTGAACAGAATATCGTTGAATTGCTGAACGGCTGAATAATCGCCCACCCATCCCTGAGGGGTAGAATTCAGCTTGACTGTACCATCGCTGACACTACCCACTGCCAAATGTCCGCCTCCCGCCGTAGTCATCAGCCCCCCGTCAAAGTTGACCGAATTGCCAATCAACGCCAGGGTTTGTCCGGCTCCCACTTGTAATCCGGTGGGATTTTGGCTGCGATCGGCAGGCGCAAAAAAGCCAATAGTCACCTGATGGCCCGTATTTTGTACCGTAATGGGCCCTGAGTTTTGGCCGAGTTGTAATCCAACGGGTGCACTCATGGTGAGTAACGGTGTTCCAGAATTCACGGCACTAAACTCGCTGCCATCAGCAAATTTAATACGACTCGCTGTCGTTCCAACGAATGACCCTCCCAGATTTAGCGAGGCATTAGGCCCAAATAAAATGCCATTGGGATTCAATAGGAATAAATTTGCTGCACCATTTGCTTTCAGCAGGCCATCGATATTCGATGCAGTCCCACCGGTGACGCGCGCAAAAATATTTTGTACATCTACGGCATTGTTGAAAAAGGCAGAACCCCCCGTCGGCACTGAAAATTGGCTGAAGCTGTGAAATAAATTCCCGCCCGATCGCCCGCCTCCGTCGATCGTGAAATCGAGATGATTGGGAGTCGTCACGGTGCTGGGCATTGTCCCATCCGTTACGACTTGGGCCAAGGTCAATCTTGCGCCGCAGAGAGACAATCCGAAGGCGAACCCTAAACTCTTGACAACACGTCTACCCATAATTTCTCTCTAGGACTCAAGATTGTTTGCGAAAGAACATTTAACACCCAATTCCTTTAGTGTGCCCGGACTGGAATTGCCCATAACGGTTTTACTGAACTTTCGAAGTGTCTTAAAGTTTTGTAATATGCACTATCCAGGCAATCAGCTAGGTAGCCAGCGATCGACGGCATTGGATGATTAAGGAAAAGCCTGTCTCAGCTACGATCGTGCATTTCTAAACATTCTAAACATCGTGCATTGCGACCTATAAAAAAACTCCCCCAATGTTGGGAGAGTCATGGTGGGGAGAGTTTTTTAATCAAGTTGACCTATTCAAAGTCACACTGTTCATGAAATGGATTGGAACGAACCGGGTCTGTAGTCATGCCAGTTCAGTCAACAAGTTAGGCTATCTCAGCCATCACAGGCTTTGCATTGACCTGGTTCAGCAATTGGTGCAGGGCTTCCCCTTCAATGACCTCCGTTTCCAGAAGTTGCTGGGCGATCGATTCCAGTAATTCCCGATTCGTCCGCAGAATATTCAGCGCTTGTTCATGGGCCGTTTCCACAATTTCCTGCACTTCCCGATCGATGGATTGCGCTGTTTCTTCGCTCATGGGTCGGCGAGGATTGGGAGCGCCGTTATTGAGGAACATCGATTGTCCACCCTGCTGGTAGGCCAAAGGCCCCAAGACCTTGCTCATCCCGTAGCTAGTGACCATGCGTTCCGCCAAATCCGTGGCCCGTTGCAGGTCGTTGGATGCGCCCGTGGTGATATTCCCGAAGACGATTTCCTCTGCCGATCGACCGCCTAATAACGTCGCAATTTCACCGCGTAACTCATCCTCATTCAACAGGAAGCGATCTTCCGTCGGCAGTTGCAAGGTGTAACCCAGCGCCGCCATGCCCCGAGGGACGATCGAGATTTTTTCGACTTTGCTGCTTCCCGGCATGGCCGCACCTACAATCGCGTGCCCCACTTCGTGATATGCAACAATTTTCTTTTCCGTTTCGTTGAGAACGCGACTCTTCTTCTCTAGACCCGCTACAACCCGTTCGATCGCTTCCGCAAAGTCCTGGGTTTCCACTGTGGCCCGTTTACTGCGAGCGGCTAGTAAGGCGGCTTCGTTCACGAGGTTCGCCAAATCTGCCCCTGCAAATCCGGGTGTCCGGGTTGCGATCGCTTTGAGATTCACATTTTCGCTCAATTTAATCTTTTGAGCATGGATGTTCAGAATCGCTTCCCGCCCTGCAAGGTCAGGCCGATCGACCAAGACTTGGCGATCGAAGCGACCGGGGCGAAGTAACGCTTGATCCAACGTTTCCGGACGGTTGGTGGCGGCTAGCACAATCACCGTGGCATCTCCCGCTGCAAACCCATCCATTTCCGTCAGCAATTGGTTCAGCGTTTGTTCCCGCTCATCGTTACCACCGTAGAAACCGCCTGCACTGCGGGATTTCCCGATCGCATCCAATTCGTCAATGAAGACAATACAAGGCGCTTGCTTTTTGGCCTGTTCAAACAAGTCCCGTACCCGTGAGGAACCCACGCCTACAAACATTTCCACAAATTCTGAACCGGAAATGCTAAAGAACGGAACCCCGGCTTCCCCAGCCACAGCCTTGGCCAGCAAGGTTTTCCCGGTTCCGGGAGGGCCAACCAGCAGTACCCCCTTGGGAATTCTGGCCCCAATTTCCGTGAAGCGAGCAGGCGTTTTTAAGAAGTCAACAATTTCCACCAATTCGGTTTTTGCTTCTTCAACACCCGCCACATCTGCAAAGGTGATTTTCGCGGATTCCCCTTCGACGTAAACTTTGGCCTTGCTTTTCCCGATCGACAACGCACCTTGGGGCGCACCACCATTGTTGCGATTGGCGAAGAATTGCAGAATACCCACAAAGATCAGCGGCGGAACCACCCAGCTTAGAATCGTAAAGAACCAATTATTTTTGGGAGCGGGTGCTGCGGCAAATTCCACGCCCTTAGATTCCAGCAACTTGGGCAGTTCCAGATCAAAAATCGGTGTCGTTGTGTAGACGGCTCCCGGTTGGTCGGCCTCTCCCTTCAGTTGGTAACGAATTTGATTTTGACCAATGGAGACCTGGGAAACCTGGCTTTCTTCGACCTGATGGATAAACAGGCTGTAGGGAACACCGGGGACGCGAGGCCCAGACAAACTAGGAATCAAGACATTAATGAACAGAAAGACGGCGGACACCGCAACCACAATGTTGGCGATAATGCTGGCGCGTGAGGGCGTGGGACGTTCTTTAATCGGCATAAACAATCCTCAAAATTAAAATTACGCGGGGAATCAGAACAAAACCTCACAGGAGAAATCCAACAGAATCATCTAGCCAACAGAATCATCAACGGTTAAGCCAGTGTATGAGGTCAGTCTGTTCTTAGAAAAGGTCTACCCATTAGAGATGGCTGAGAAATCCAATCACACCGTGGCCCGTCAGGATTTCTAGCCCAATCATGCTGACAAATCCAATCATGGCTAAGCGTCCGTTCAGTTTTTCCGCATAGGGCGTAAAGCCTGATTGCACGGTTGGGTCAATGTAGATGGGAGGCTCGATCGCGAAAATGTCAGTTCTACCTTGATCATCAATGACTACACTGTTCGACACCATACTGTTAGAACTCATGTACTTTTCTCCTGGGTTCTCAGAACCCTTACTCATCTATGTAACTAAACTTAACAATTACGTTGCGAAATGTAAACATCCCTAAATGACGGCTTCCCGTACCTTCAGCAAAAGCCCCCTTGGGAGACGGGTGAGCGCCTAAAGGGGGCTGTGGGTTGCTACTTTTGGGGATGATGGGGATCCCTGGTACCCCCTGGATCGGCCATGATTGAGATGGGCGTGGTTACAAGGTTTCACGGAAGAGCTATTTCACGAGTTCGCGTGGCAGAAAGCATGGCGGATCGTGGAAGGGCATTTGTGCTCAGATCACATCCACAGGCTGATTTCGATCTCTCAGACTACAGCCGTTGCCGTTGAATTAATTGACTGAATACACCCCCCTGCTGAGCCAACTGCTCAAAACTCCCCTGCTCAACCACCTGCCCCGCTTGCAACACATAAATGCGATCGGCATTGCGAATCGTACTCAAACGGTGCGCCACAACCACCCGCGTCACCTTCAAACGATCGAGACTTTCACTGACGATCGCCTGGGTTTTATTATCCAACGCACTCGTTGCTTCATCAAAAAACAGAATTCGAGGCCGCAACGCCAACGCTCTCGCAATCATCAACCGCTGCCGCTGTCCCCCAGAAAGATTACTGCCCCCTTCACTCACCACCGTATGCATTCCCATCGGCATCGCTGCCACATCCCCATCAAACCCCGCCATCCGCGCCGCTTCCCACGCTTCATCCATCGTGATCAACGCACCACTGGCAATATTTTCAAAAATCGAGGCCGACATCAACCGACTATTTTGCAACACTACGCCCATTTGTCGTCGCACCGCCGCCACATTCAATCCCGCCAAATCTTGCCCGTCATAATAAACCGTGCCAGACTCCGGAACATCAAATCCCAACAACAATCGCAATAGCGTTGATTTTCCACTCCCCGATGGCCCCACCAACGCAATAAATTCCCCCGGTTCCGCCTGAATACTGACATCATTCAAAATCAAATTCCCATCGGCTCGGTAACGAAACATTGCATGTTCCACCGCCAGCGCCCCGGTTAACCGCCCCGGATCGGACTTGTCCGTATCCACCTCCGGCACCCCCTGCAAGATGGGCTGCGTCCGCTCCCAAATGGGAATCGTTTCTAGGATATCAATCACGATCGTGCTCAGACTCGTTGCCCCGGTGATAAACGTTCCAAAAGCTGTATTAAACGCAAGAAACTTCCCCGTCGTAAACTCACTGCCGTGCCCTTGGGATTGCTGTAATGCCATCGTTGCAAAGGCAAATAACACCGCTGGCGTTAACGTTGCCAGAAATTTATTGATAACCGTTAAGTTATCCTCAATCCCTTGAGTTGCCATCATCAATTTAAGCTGATGGGAATATTGCTGTCCCCAATGGGCAAAGGCACGATTTTCTGCCCCTGCTAACCGGAATTTAGCAACGCCATTAACAATTTGGAGCATAATTCCAAATAACTTACCTTGCTCATTTAGCAAAGGACGGGTTTTCTTCAGCGTCAGTACACCCGCTGTCACGGTTACTGCAATATTAATCAATGCCACAACCAATGCAATCAGAGCCAAAGAAGCACTATAGGAAAACAGCAATCCCAAATTCAGCAACGAAAATAGACTGGAAAACAAACTCTTCAACATCGTCGTACTCAGTTTCTGACGAATTTGCGTAATCGTCGAAACCCGAGCACTCAAATCTCCGACGGAATATTGCCGGAAAAACGAAACAGGCAACTTCAACAGCCGATCCCACACCGCCGACTGGGTAGAAGCATCGGCATAGCTCTCTAGGCGCAGGATTGCAAAACCTTGGGTTAATTGAAACAATGCTGCCCCTAACGCCGTTGCCAACAGCCCATAGCCCATCTGCCACAACAAATCGCGATTCCGATCGGGAATGACTTGATCAATCAGTAACCCCGTCGCATAGGGCATCAGCATTCCCACCAGCGTGGCCGCTACTCCCGTCAAAATCAGGGTGATGAGTTCCTTGCGATGGCCCAGTACTGCAAATTTCAGGAGAGCCATGGGCGTAATGACAGCCGGAAAAGGTCGATAGAACGTATAAGCCGTGGGGGACAGTTGCTGCGCAATCGCCCGATCGCAGGTGTCCCATTGTTGCGTCATCGGATCAAAGAATGCGTAGCGATGTTCCGACTGGGGAATCAGCGCCACGGGTCGATCGTCCTCTGCCCGGTAGGCCAGCAACGCCCCACAATCCTTCTTCCACCAGTCATCCCGCAACACCACCCGCCGAATCCGAATGTGGGAAGCCCGCGCGATCGCATCCAGCAAATCGGGAACCCGCCGTAAATCTTCCGAAGCGGCTGGCGGCACGATCGTCACCCCCAGCACCCGTCCCACTGCGCCAGCGGCCATCACTAGGGCATCGGCTTCAGTTTGTGCAGGCGTGCTGGGTAACTGCCAGCGATCGCGTAGCTGGGATCGCTGGGCTGGCTGAAATACCGATTGCATTTGTTGCAGCATTGCTACTTGAATTTGTCGATCGGCCTGCTGCTGCAATCCTAAGCGTTGCCTTTCCTGCTGTTCAGCTTGTTGATCCAGAGTCTGGAGTGCTTGCAGAACCAGCGCTTGTAAGGTTTGGACTCCCTGGATAAAGGTTTGGGGTTTTTGGATTTCAACCGGAGGCTGAATATCCACCTCGACCACCGTTTGCGCCTGTAGCCAAAGATGGGTATTGAGTGGCAACCGCCCCTGCTGAGCCGTCACCGTTAACCCGGCAAATCCCACCAGATGCACCTGCCCTTGCAGAATTTGCGTCCAAGTCATCCGACCCTGTCCTGGCTGAAACACTTCCCCACGATCGAGCACACCACAGGAACTGATCTGAGTTGATGCAGTCTGGGGCAAAATTCCCGCCAATGTCAGTCCCAAATGGTATACCCAGTTTTCCAGCTTCGCGATCGCAACGAGGGGTTCCGCAATCATCCAATCACAGAATTCTGCGATCGAAAGCGGTTGCAGAATTGTTTCTTCCGCCGCTACAACTAGAATTTGGTAATCCGTTATGGAGTTAACCTTTTCAGCATTGGCGAGTCCATGACTTGGGATCAAAAGCTCCCCCGCTTTCACCGTAAACAAACACCGTCGTCTACCCTTAGGGATGCCCTGTTCCACGGGAATGCTGAAAAGCGCTAACGATCCCGATCGGACTTGCCAGAGGGTATCAGATTGACTAGATGATTGATTAGATGATTGACTAGATGACTCTTCTAATAAACGATTCAACAATACGGCAGTGTTACTTTTGAGTACCTTAAGATGAACGGTATCCTGAATCGATCGAATACCACGAGTTTGTAACTGGTGAGACACTGGTGACATGATTATTCCTCCTCTAGGGCATCGCCTTCACTGCGGATTAATTCGAGATAATGGCCCTGCACTTGACGCAGTTGATCGTGGGTTCCGCGCTGCACCACCTTGCCCCGTTCCAGAACAATAATTTCGTCGCAGTCCCGGATCGTGCTGAGACGGTGCGCCACCATTAAACAAGTACAGCCCCGCAGACGCAGGTTATAGTCGATGATTTTTTCGGTTTCTGAATCCAAGGCACTGGTTGCTTCGTCCAAAATTAAAATAGACGGGTTATTCACCAAAGCCCGCGCAATTTCTAAGCGCTGCCGCTGCCCACCACTCAAATTACTCGCCCCTTCCAATAAATCCGCATGGTAGCCCCCCGTCATCGCAAGCACCACATCATGAATCGCGGCATCTTGACAGGCACGGATTAACGCCGCATCGGGAATGGTCGTGTTCCACAGCGTCAGATTATCGCGAACCGTTCCAGAAATCAGCAAAACATCCTGCTGCACCATCGCGATCGAATTAACCAACACTTCCCGAGGAATCTGCTGCCGAGGCTGGCCATCGAAACAAATTTCCCCAGACCACGGTTGATACAGACCGCTGACCAAATTACCGATCGTGGACTTGCCCGACCCACTGCCACCCACCAGCGCCACTCGCTGCCCTGGTTTGAGGCAGAGATTAAAGTTCTCGATTAACGGCTCACTGGCGCGATTATAGCCAAAGGTGACGTTTTTCAGTTCAAGGTATCCCGCCAATTTGGGCGCTGCAAAATTCGCCATGGGGGGCGCTTGCAAGGCCGGATCGAGGGGATTATTCAGGACATCATCCAGCCGCGCCATGGTGCCTTCCAGTTCTTGGATATCCTGGCTAAGTTGCAGCAGTTGCCCAACGGGTTGCATAAATTGCTGAATTAACGATTGAAAGGCAATTAATTTCCCGATCGTAATCACCCCATCCATGACGCGCATTCCACCGAAAATTAGCAACAGCATGGAACTGAGCGACGAGAGCAAGGTAGGTAATGCTCCCAGCCATTGGTTTAAACTATCAATTTCCTGCTGAGCGTTCAGCGATTTGGCATAGTAGCCCGCCCACCGGGTAAAAAAGTCGGATTCCAGGCCCGACGCTTTCAGGGTTTCAATGCTTTGCAAACCCGCGATCGCCGTTCCGCTGACCTTGCCCTGTTCCTGCATCAACCGCGTATTATTATCCGATCGTAATCGCCCCACCCATTGCAGGACAATTAAATTAATCAATACAAATGCAAATCCAATTTTTGTCAGTTCAGCATCATATAACCACATCGCTATTCCATAGAAAATCACCATCACTGCCGAAATTAGCGTCGTGGCTAATTGCCCAGACAGTAGAGAGGCCAGTCGATCGTTCAACTGAATGCGACTACTGATTTCACCGGAAAACCGTTGGGCATAGAACCCCACAGGTAACTGAAGTAAATGCTGAATAAACTGCCCTGACATCACCATGGCCAGCTTGACTTTCATCCGCCGCAGATTTTGCAATTGCAAACGGGTCAGCAACCCCGTCACTCCCGCTGTAATAAACATGACTAACAACAACGACGGTAACCATTCCGATCGCTGATTGACTAAGATTTGATCAATAAAAATTTGGGAAAAGCTAGAAGTGACTAAACCAACAACGACTAACAACAGACCAATCAACAGACCAAACATCAGGGGCGCGATCGATCCTTTCAATCGTTGCCACAGGGCACGGAAAATATTGGGTTTAACACCGCCTTTTTGAAATGAATCACTGGGCGCAAAGGTCAGGACAACGCCCGTAAAACTTTCGTTAAATTCCTCTAGGGACACGGTTCTAGGCCCCATGGCCGGATCGTTCAGAAACACTTTTTTTTGGTAGAACCCTTCCACCACGAGGAAGTGATTGAAATTCCAATAGACAATGTAAGGCGGTTCCAGCTTTTGTAGGGCATTGAGTTGAACTTTTAGGCCCTTAGCCTGGAGTTGATAATTCCGAGCCGCTTTCAGCAGATTTGGGGCTTTGCTGCCATCGCGGGAAACGCCACAGGCCACCCGCAGTTCAGCCAGGGGTACCCGTCTGCCAAAGTAAGCCAAAATCATGGCCAGGGACGCTGCACCACATTCCACCGCTTCCATTTGTAAAATCGTGGGCGTGCGTCGCCGCACCCGCAATCGCTTGAGCAGGGTTTGGTATTTTTGCTGGCAAAACTGGGTCAGGGTAGCAAGGGGCGCGAGGGTTGGGAAAAGGGAAGGACTCAACATCATGACTGGATGCCAATCAGATTTTTCAAGAAGGGTAAAACGTAGCTAATGGGAGGACGTTCTTCGATCGTGATGCGGACGATCGTTGTGGTTCCCGGTGTGAGGGACTGGCCGGGGCCTTGGGACCCTGACCAACGATATTGCGGACAGTCAGTGCCCTGGGGCGGCGCTGATTGGCATTCCAGGGACGCGAAGATGGCCATCTGGGCCTCCTCCGCCATCACGCCTTTGAGCATGTCTGGATGGCCTACCAAACTGGCAGCTCCGGCCTGGGTCACGGCCAAGGGCGACACTTTCTCCACTCGACCGATAATGCCCCCGTATTCTTCAGCTTTGACGGTGGTGGGCGTCACTTTGACTTCCAATTTGTCGCGGTTTTGCGCCTGGGCACGTTGGGCCGCCGCTTCCACTTTTTTGCCATCGGCGGGATCGAGGAAAATTAAGCTTTGCAGTGTTTCACCGTTTTCTCGCACGGAAATGCTGCCAATGCTGGCACCGGGTTCCACATGCTGGCCTGCCTTGACCACCACTTCCATTAAAGTGCCATCGGAGGGACTGAGGATTTCTCGACTTTTTTGTAATTGCGTTGTTAGTTGAGCAATTTTCCGTTCCGTTTCTTGAATTTCTTTTTTTCGACCCGTAGCAGCACTAAAATCACCTTCAACTTTGCTAACTTTTTGGGCATCTAAGGCATCAATTTTGGCTTGGGTTTCGTTGATTTGATTGAGCCGATCGAGTTCCTGTTGTTGAGCTTCGGCTTCTTTGCTATCCAGTTGTTTCAGTTGGACTTCCAATTGGTCAATTTGGGATTGGGTCTTTTCGTATTCCTGTTGGGCTTGGACAACGACATCTTCCGTAATCAAGCGGTATTGATCGAAGAGTTCCTGACGCCGTTGCCAGCGCTGTTTGGCAGGCGCGAGGGTGGCTCGCAGGGTTTGAACTTGTTGTTGCAGGGCCACCCGTTCCCGCTGAATGGAATCCAAGCCCCGATCGCGCAATACGGGATTCATCGATCGCGTGGTTTCCAGGTTCTTTTGCAAACTTTGGCGTTCCTGGTCAGCAGCAATTTGGTCAAAGCGTTCCCGTTGAAGCTGAATAAAGGCGGCATCTCGATCTTGGCGTTTGAGATCCTCTAGTTGGAGTTGCGCCAGTTGCAATTCTTGTTTCAGATCGGATTGATCGATCGTGGCGAGAATTTGACCTTTTTTGACCGTCTCTCCGGGCTTAACCTTGACTTCTAAAATCTGGCCAGAAGTTGTAGACTGGGCTGCAAGAACGGTACTGGGATAGATTAAGATGCCCTTGCCTGTGACGGTCGTGGGAATTTTAGCGACAATGCTCCAGAGGGTGCCGGAACTGACTAAAATTGCAAAGGCTGCCAGGGATAGCCAACGGCGCGGGCTAGTGACTTGAATTAGTCGATCGAGTTGTTCTGGAGAATTGGCTTGTTCGAGGGCTTCTTCGCGGAAAATTTTACGTTTTTGCTTTAGACTTACCATTGGATTTCCTTTCCTGTTCCCAATTCGGTTTGGATTCGCTTTAGCATCCAGTCAAATCGTGCTTCGGCGAGGGCGACTTTGTTTAAGAATTCACCGTCGGGGGCTGGGTCAGATTCATCCAGGCTGTTTCCATGGCCGAGGTGTTGCAACAGGATTGTTTGCTGGTGGGTCAGGATGATGGTTAGCATATGGTAAAAGCGACTGGCGAATTCCACATCATGGTGAAGTTTGGCCGAGAGTCGCCAGCGGGGAATGGAGAGGACTTTGGATTCCCGTAGCGCTCTAACGGTTAGATCACTGGGATAGGCATTGACCAAAGCCGTTTCACCAATGAAATCCCCCCGAGACAGTCGCGCAAATTCTGTAAATCGATCGGTGGAATCTACGGTCGAGAGTAAGCTAAATGCTGTCAGTAAGGACGATCGCGAATCTGTGCTGAGGCCCAAGGCTAGGGTGCCGTCTAGGAGAATGTGTAGGGCATCGATCGGTTGTGCTTTTTGAATCAGATTCGTATTCGCTGGTAGTAATTGCACTGTACCCACTGTGATGAGCCAATCTAAATCACTATCTTCAAGGATCGAAAAGATGGTAACGGATTCCCGTTGGGGTTGATTGGCCAAGGCAGCGGGGGTATTTAATTGTTTTTTTAAGCGGTTGAGCCGTCGGGCTAAGAGTCGTGCTTGGGCTTGGTAGAGATGGGCTGCGAAGCTGGGATCGTCTTGGAGTTTTTGTTGGAGTTTAGCTTGGGGAATGGCCAGCAGTGACGCCCGATCGAGGGCTTGAAGGGTGATGGGGCGATAGCCGCTATCTTGAGCGGATAAAAACCCTAACAATTCACCGCTCGCCAGTTGGGTCAGGGGTTGGGTACTCTGGGTTCTAGCGCTATGCTCGATCGTGTTTTGCTCGATCGTGGTGGCATAAAGGGCGAGTTTGCCTTCCAAAAGCACGTAGGCATTGTCCTGAAAAGATTCCCGATCGCTGAGGATGTCGTGGGCTTGGAGTTGGTGGGGTTGACCCACGGTTTGCAGCCAATGGATGTCCTGACTGCTGAGGGTTTGAAGCAGAATATCTGTCATGGTGCAGGGGGCAGGGGAATGGGGATTTCTTAGCCAAAATCGATGACTTCGCTGGCTTGGCTGTTGATTTCTTCCAGTTGCATCGAGAAAGAGGTAATGGAAGTGCCATCCGGTTTGACGATCGTTTGGCCGGAGATACTGAGGCTGCGTTTGGAGAAGCTCGCTTGGGACGCACGGAGGCCACCCCGTCTACGCCATCCTAGGGAACGTCTCTGTCCACAGGCCCCAACAATGTCATCGAGGTCGTCATCGGCCAGTTCTTCGATCTCCAAGGAGGTTTCTAGGGAGTCTGCGAGGGCTAAATCGGTTGGATTGTCATGATTTTGGGAAGGCATCATGGTGAGTAGAGACAGGAGGTTAGAGGAAGGAAAGTCCCAGCAGCCGAAGCCGCTGGTGACTTTGTTGGATGTGGTGAGTTTATGAACTTGAGGATATCGATCGCAGGCGTTAATCCATCATGAAGTCCGTGGACGAGGAGCTAATATCTTCGGTTTTCAGGTCGAAGGTGGAACCTGCACCGTCGGGGCCTGCAAAGGTGGTCCCGCTCATTGCGGTGCGACTCCGGTTAAAGTTAGCATTGGAAAAACGCATAGCGCCTCCTCCCGCTGTGTCGAGTTCATCATCTTCTAGTTCGACAATGCCCGAATCCGAACTTTCTACAATGCTAAATCCTGCACCATTTGCACCGACATATTCGATCGTGCTGATTTCGGTTTGTTGAATGGTTGTCATTGTCTGTCTCCTGATATGTTTTCTTGCATGGGAATTGGATTCCAGTAGGCTTGTTTTTGCCTACACATTCCTCTCATTCTTAGGTTTAAAACCCTATGCAAGAATTTTCAGATTTTTGGGAAATGAGCTGGAGATCAAAGGTTTGAGGCGAACGGCTGGGGACGTGCAGGTACTGTAGGTGAAGGTGCTAGGCTTGGGGAGAGTTTCACGATCGCGCAAGAGTTGCGGTAGACGGTACAGGTTGTAAATTGTGAATCTTTAAGCGGGAACTCTTACCAAATTGGCAATGCTACTACTAATTCGAGTAAAGTGTTTGGGGTTGAGTGTGAGTAGCTGATCTGCATTGATCGATAAAGCTGCTTGAGCGATTAAGGTATCAAAGATACCGCCACCCGGAAGATTAAGTGCAACCATCTGAGCGATCGCAGCCTGATAAATCTCAGGTGTTAATGTTACAGGTTCCAAATAGCTAATCATGTCTGCAATCAATGCAGATGCTTCTTGGGGTGAAACTTTGGGCTGAATTGGGTAGCGGGTGCTAATCGAATATAATTCTGCAAGGCTATGGGTTGAAATAAATCCTTGAACTTGTCTCGATCTAGCCATATTAAGTTCTGGGAAGCAAGCATGATGGCTAGGATGACTTGAGATTAGTGCAGCAAAAACGACTGACGTATCGTACAAAATTTTCACAGTCCCATTTGATCCCGAATACGTTCTTCTCTCAGTTCTTCAATCCAAGCATTAATGTCTATAGATGGATTAGAGTCGGTTTCAAGGATTAGAATTCCATTTTTACGGCGTAGACGACTTGATGGTTCTGTGGCAGGGGCTGCTTCTATAGATTGAGGGGGCCGTTGGAGACTATTTAGTTTTTCAGTGACAGCTTGTTGGAGCAGGTCATCGGGGGAAATGCCTTGGATTGCGGCCCATTGGTTAAGGGCTTCTTGAAGTTCTGTGGAGAGGTTCATAGGGAACTAGATCTTTGTTAGCTGATTAAATTGATATTATAGCCGATCGATTTTGGGGCTAAATCTGAAATTTTGGCAATCTCCATAAGCTCCGATCGCTCAGAATGATATGTTGATGTTGGTTTAATTCCCGTGGAGAATGGTCAAATGTTGCCCTTGCGATCGCATCTTTGGATTTCTCTGGTTTTGGCGGTTATGGCTCCGATCGTTCCAGCCGCGATCGAACCCATGGGTCAGACAGCCCAGGCAACGGAGGTACAGCAATCGCCAAAAAGCCAGAAAACCAAGGCCAATCTACTTGTGCGGCAGGGACTTCAACAAGTTGAGAAGAAACAGTTTGACGCAGCACGGCAACTTTTTGAGCAGGCATTGGGCATCTATCGTCAGTTGCAAGACCGCAAGGGGGAAGTCAAGGCATTACTGAGCTTAGGAAAGGCTTACCAAGGACTATCCCAAAACGATAAGGCGATCGAAGTATTTCAGCAAGCTGCTCAGATCAGTCGTGAGAACAATGATTTAAAACAAGAAAAGCAAGCTTTAGGAGAGTTAGTTCGTCTCTATGAGAAACAAGAGAAAATTACTCAATTGATCGAAGCATTTCAAAAACTTTTGGTGAATGGCCAAACTACAAATGACCTTACAACCCAAACGGGGGCTTGGTTGGGATTAATGGCATTTTACGAACGAGCCAAGCAACCCCAAAAATCGACTGAAGCCTATCAACAAGCGATCGCCTTAGTCAAAAATCATCCCAATCCAACGGAGCAAATCGAAGTCCTCACAAAGATGGCAGATTTGCTCCAATCATCGAAGCATCGCGACAAAGCTATAGAAATCTACCAGCAATTAGTCACAATCTATCAAGTGCAGAAACAATCTAAGAAGGTTGGTATGACATTAATGGAGATGGGAAAACTACAACTTGAGTTAAATCGCTACGACCAAGCCAAAGATCTGCATCAGCAAGCATTAACAATCTTTGAAGCCAATGATGATCCCTCGGGGCAATATTTAGCATTTGTGAATTTGGGAATCGTTTATAAAGAACTGAAGCAGTACGACCAAGCGATCGCCTTCTATCAACGGGCACTCATGATCTCACCTGATACGGTTGCTGCGTCCGTTGCTGAAGCAACAGCACTCGATCAATTAGGTGATATCTATAAAATTTTGGCGCAGTATCCCAAAGCTTTAGAAAACTATCAGCAAGCGCTCAAGCTCGCTCAAATTGAAAAGAAGAAAGGTATTGTAGCCAACGTTCTCAAAAAGATTGGCGATATCTACCAGGAACAGACAGAATATACTAAAGCCCTCGAAGCCTATCAACAAGCTTTAGTCCTGTATAAAAAACTTAATTACAAATCACGGAGGGCTGCACTACTGATGCAAATGGGGCAGGTGTATGTTGCCTTAGGTCGCTATGCCGAAGCGATTCCCCAATATCAAGAAGCACTAATCCTCGCACAAGAGGCGAAAGATAAAGGAGGAATTTTTGCAGCTCGCGGTTATCTAGCCATAGCCTACCGGAAACTTGGAAAGAAAGCACCTCTATCAGAAATTTTTCAAGAACTATCTACAATAGCCAATAAGAGTAATATTTCAAAAAACGTTGAGCAGTTAGAGTGGTATCAGACGCTCTTAGCAACTGCTGGCAGATTGGCATCCCCAGAAATTGAGAAACAGCATACTAGCAAGATTGCTGAAAGAATCGAGGAAACATTGAATGACCTCGCTGAGGCTAGAAAAACAGGTGAGCGGAAAGATGAAGCACGTGAACTGACAAAATTAGGTCAGCTACATTACACTCAGGGCAAGTATCCTGAAGCGCTGGAATTCTATCAACAGGCACTTAAAATTTATCGATCGATCGGCAATAAAGCCGAACAGGGGAATGTGCTGAACTACATGGGGGTTACAGTGGCCCGTGCTGCCCAGCCTGCCCAAGCCTTAGAACTCTTTCAGCAAGCATTGGCCATTCACCAGCAAACCGGCGATCGTCCCGGTGAATCCCTCACCCTCAGTAATATTGGCTATTTGCTCAATCTTCAAAATCAACCCGAACTCGCGATCGTCTTCTATAAGCAATCGGTCAATGTTCAAGAAACCATTCGTGCAGGCATTCAAAAACTGCCCCAAGATGTACAAGAATCCTATACCCAATCCGTTGCCGATACCTATCGGGCCTTAGCTGACTTACTGATTACCCAAGGTCGCATTGGCGAAGCACAACAGGTTTTAGAACGCTTAAAAATCCAAGAAATTAACGAATTTACCCGCAGTACCCGCAGCCCCCAAACCATCCGTGATATTGAACTCACCACCCACGAAACCGAGATCAAAAATAAACACACAACGTTGATCGCCTTTGGCAATCAATTCTATGAATGCGATCGGCCCCAACAACGCTGTACCCAATACAACGAACTTAAAACCCAATACCAATCCCTCTCCAAAGAATTCCTAGCCTTCGTCGATACCCTCAAACAACAACTCCAAGAAGAGCAACAAAACAGCCTCAAAACTGCCACCGATGACTTTCAGAAAAGTGCCCAACGCATCGTCCAGGCCCATCCCAACTCCATTCTCATCTATCCCCTCGTCCTCCAAGACAAAACCCGCATCCTCTGGTCTAGCAAAGGCGGGGTCTTCAGCAAAAACGCCACCTGCAACCTCGGTGAAGTCGCCCTCAGCCAAAAAGTCACCGCATTTAATACCCTCCTCAGCCAAAGAGGCGACGAAAGCCAACTCAAAGCCATCGGCAAAGAACTCTACAACTGCCTGATCAAACCCCTCGAACCCGAACTCACCACCAACGGAATCCAGCATCTCATCTTAGTTCCCGATCGCGTCACCAGCTACATCCCGATCGGCGCACTCCACGACGGTCAGCAATACCTCATCCAACGCTTCGCCACCTCCAGCATCCTCGCCGCCAGCAAAACCGACACCCGCGACACCCTCCCCAAAGCATCTCCTACCCTCGGCTTCGGCCTCTCAGAGGCCCACACCCCCTTCTCCGCCCTCCCCAACGTCCCCAAAGAACTGCATAACATCATCAAAACCAGTCCCCAAGATCAAACCGGCCTCTTCCCTGGCCAAATCTTTTTAAATCAAGCCTTCGATCGTAACGCCCTAGAAGATAACCTCAGCGGCTACAAAATTATCCACATCGCCACCCACGCCGAATTCAAACCCAGTCAGCCCAAATCCTCCTACTTCCTCCTAGGCAACGGTACCCCCTACGCCATTCCCGACATCGCCACCCTCCGCCACCTGGAAGACATTCACCTCGTTGTCCTCTCCGCCTGCGAAACGGGCAAAGGCGGCGGTGCAGAAATCGCTGGATTGAGTTCCTACTTCATTGGCGATGACAGCAAAGCCAAAGCAGTTTTGGCATCCCTGTGGAAAGTCTCCGATAGCAGCACTGCCCTTTTAATGCAACAGTTCTACGCCCATTTAGCCAACGGTAAAAGTAAAGTTGCTGCAATGCAAGCCGTACAGCAAGATTTCATTGGTGGTAAACTGAATCCCACCGTAGCTGCCAACCTACCCCGAGGAGACTTTGAAGCGATTATTCCAGACACCGTCCGATCGCTCTTCTCCCAACCCAGCAGCTATACCCACCCCTACTACTGGGCACCCTTCATCCTCATCGGCAATGGCTTATAAAACTTCCTCCCGAATTCTCCTATGCTAACTCGTCGTCATTTCCTGCAATTCACGAGCTCTGCCCTCAGCACGATCGCCCTGAGCCAGCTAGACTCCTTTACCCAAGCTGCCAACCTCCTCGCCCAACCCAGCCCCCGCAAATATGCCCTCCTTGTTGGCATTGATAGCTACGATATCGATCCCCTCAAGGGTTGCAACACCGACGTTGATCTGCAGCGGGAACTGTTAATTCATCGCTATGGGTTTACTCCCAACGACATTGTCGAACTCCGCGATCGCAACGCCACCTACAACAACATCATCACTGCATTCCAACAGCATTTAATTCATCAAGCCCAACCCGGCGATCTGGTCGTTTTCCATTTTTCTGGGCATGGTTCCCGTGTGCGCGATCGCCAAGCCATTCCTGAACTGATTCGGAATGGCATTGGCCTAAATGGCACGATCGTTCCCGTCGATTGGCAAACCAACAATCCGCAGCAAGTTCGGCAAATCATGGGGAAGACGCTGTTTTTGCTCAGCAGCCAACTGAAAACGAATAACGTTGTGATGATTTTGGATAGCTGTCACTCGGAAGGGGGACTGCGGGGGAACTCACGGGTGCGATCGCTGGATTCCCGTATGAGTAGTGGCGATCAATTGCCTCACGTCATTGGCGCTGAAGCGGAATTACAAAGCCGACTCCAAACCGCGATCGGCTGGGGCGATGCAGAACTCCAGAATCGTCGTAAACAAGGAATCGCTAAAGGCGTTGCCATGGGAGCCGCCAGCTTTGACAAACTGGCAGATGTGGTCAATCCAGAAGCCCTCGAACTGTCCCAGAATGACTTTACTGCTGGGGCATTTACCTATTTATTCACTCGTTATCTCTGGCAATCTACAGGAGCGCGATCGCTGGATTCTGTGTTTTCCCAACTGGTTCTCAGTAGCATTCTCAGTTCCAATAATCCTGACCAGGCCCCCGTTTACAAAGTCGCTCCCAACAGCGGCAATGGCCGGAAACCCATTTTCTTTACACCCAGTGCTTTGCCCGCTGCCGAGGGGGTAATTCATCTGCCGCCCAAGGGCGATCAAGTGCAATTCTGGTTGGGCGGGGCTGCTCCTGATTGTCTCCAGGCATACGAGACAGCGGTTTTCAACATCCTCGATCGCCGAGGTAATATCCTAGGTGAAATTCAACAAACCCATCGATCGGGCTTAGTCGGCTATGGAAAACTGATCCCCAGTTCGACCCTTCAGGCTCCAACACAGTTGCAGGTGGGAATGCTGCTGCGGGAAAAAGTGCGGGGCATTCCCGATCATTTGACTCTCAAAATTGGGCTTGATGCTTCCCTGGGTGAGGCTTTGCCAATTATCCAACAGGGCTTGTTGGAGATGGCGAAGGTTGCAGTGGTCCCGATCGCAGAACAGCAAGAACTCCATTACATCGTCGGGCGCGTGGAAAACTTGGACAGTCCCACTCCGCGCAGCATAGCTCAACGATCGCAAAAGGGGCAATGGTGTCTACTCACGCCAGCCTTGGAGCCGTTACCCGGTGCACTGGGCGACCCCAATGACACCGTTGAAACCATGCTCGATCAATTGCGTCGCCGCCTGAAAACGCTGCAAGCTAAACAGTTGCTTAAAACGATGATGGGCGATGCCTCGACGATGAAGATTAGTGTTGATTTAGTACCTGCGGAAATCGTCGATCCCAAGGAAATGACGACTCGTCCGATCGGCCCAGCCCAAACGGTGATGAGCCAAAGCGCGATCGCGACGAATCCAGCGGCGGTGGTTGTGTCTCCGAAGTTCAATCGGGGCACGATCGTCCAAGTCAGATTGCGCAATCAGGAAGCGGTACCGCTGTACATGGCTATGATGGTGATTTTCCGCGATGGCAGTCTGTCGGTAGCCTATCCCTATGCGATCGATGCTCCGATCGATGAAGCTTTGGTCGCGCCAACGAGTGAAAAATTATTGAAATATGCGTTTGAGCTGAAATTTGCAACTGTATTTGAGTTATTGGTGATTGCTAGTCGTCGGCCTTTGAATAAATTATTGAAAGCCGTGAAAGAGATTGCTGATCAACGGGGTGAAGCGCATCGAGGTAAACCGATCGGATTAAAAGATGATCGGTCGATCGAGGTTGCTACGGATATGTTGATGGAAATCGATGAGATTAGTCAACGGGCGGGGGCACGTCCGGCGTTGCCTGAGCGCAGGATTGTGGATATGAACCAGTTAGGAGTGCTATCCACGATCGTCCAGGTCAAGGGATGATTCTGGGTGAGCTGAACTAGAGGGTCAGCGATCGTTGAAGTTGCTGAAGGGTTTCTAGGGAAAGTCCTGTGGTGCGGGCAATGACTTCTAGGGCCATGCCCTCACGCAATAAATTTTTGGCAATCTCTTGTAAAGTTTCTTGACGACCTTCTTGACGACCTTCTTGACGACCTTCTTGATGGCCTTCTTGCTTGATGGCTTGATAGGTTACAGATTCTTGCATAACATCTCTCCGAATGATTTGTTGGATAATGCTCTGTTCTAATACTAAACCAGCAAGAACGAAGGCTGAGGCGGCCAGTTCGGCTTGACGTTGGGGATCGGGGACACGATCGATCGCTTGGGCGGCTTGTTGCAAAACCTGGGCGGGATCAGGGGTTTGGGCTAGGGCTGCGAAGGGGAGGAGGCCGGGGGATTGGAGGAAAAGGCTGGGAGGTTGTTCCCAGAGGCGAATGACATCAAATTCGTGGCGTGTTCGTTCTAGGTTGAAGGTGTTGATTAAGACTTGCTCAGAGGTTGTCCGTCTGAGGTAAATGACGACTTGGTGCATGGGTTTGCTGGGGAAGCGGCGATGCACTCGGATGCGATAGTCGAGCAGCCGAAAGGGGATATCAGGGTCGGGTTGGGTTTGGAATTCGGCGTGGAGGACGATGTTATCGGCTTGCCGGAGGATGAGGGCATCGGCACGGATGGGTTCGAGGGAGAGTTCTGTGGGACTCAGTTCGGTGAGTTCGATCGATTGGCCGAGGAGCCAGTTGGCGAAGTCTAGGGAGAATTGTTCGGCGAGTCGCCGACAGGTGGTATCGAAGCTCATAGGGTATCAAAGCTCATAGTTGAATTGTACTACTAATCCCTAAGCTTTGAGAAGTATCAATTTTTGTATGGGGAAGAATTTTCATAGGGTCTGGGATTGCAGAATGAGATGAGGAAAGCAGTGTATGACGGTTTGGAGGGTGGGTTATGGGCTTGAGGGTGTTGCGGTTGGTGTTGCCGTTGGTGCTGGTTTCGGGGGGATTGGTGCTGGAAGGGGTGGGGATGCCTGGGGCTGTTGCGCAAGTGCAAACCGTGGATGAACGGAAGGCTGAGGCCAATGCTCTTCGAGCCAGCGAAGCTGAACGATTATTACAACAGGGAATTCAACAATATCAAAGCAATCAGTATGAGGAAGCGATCGTTTCCTGGAATGCTGCCTTGAAAATTTATCGGGAGATTGGCGATCGGCAAGGTGAGGCAAATGCAATCAATAATCGAGGAATTGCCTACCGTTCTCTTTCTCGCTATGAAGAAGCAATCACTGCATACAACGAAGCGTTACCAATTTTCCGCCAAGTCAAAGACCGCAATGGTGAGGCAAAGGCACTCCATAATTTAGGACTTGCCTATGATTCTCTTTCTCGCTATGAAGAAGCAATCACCGCATACAACAAAGCCTTACCGATTCTCCGCCAACTCAAAGACCGTACTGGTGAGGCAAAGGCACTCAATAATCTAGGAAATGCCAATCGTTCTCTTTCTCGCTATGAAGAAGCAATCACTGCATACAACGAAGCGTTACCCATTTTCCAACAAGTCAAAGACCGTAATGGTGAGGCAAAAGCACTCATGAATCGAGGAAGTGCCTACTATGCTCTTTCTCGCTACGAAGAAGCAATCACTGAATACAACAAAGCGTTAGCAATTTTTCAACAAGTCACAAACCTTAACAGTGAGGCAAATGCACTCATGAATCGAGGAAGTGCCTACTATGCTCTTTCTCGCTATGAAGAAGCCATCACCGCATACAACAAAGCGTTAGCAATTTTCCAACAAGTCAAAGACCGTAATGGTGAGGCAATTGCACTCATGAATCAAGGAAGTGCCTACGCTGCTCTTTCTCGCTATGAAAAAGCCATCACCGCATACAACGAAGCGTTACCCATTCTCCGCCAAGTCAAAGACCGCAATGGTGAAGCAAAGGCACTCATGAATCGAGGAGTTGCCTACCGTTCTCTTTCTCGCTATGAAGAAGCCATCACCGCATACAACGAAGCGTTACCGATTTTCCGCCAAGTCAAAGACCACAACAGTGAGGCATTAGCACTCATGAATCGAGGAAATGCCTACGCTGCTCTTTCTCGCTATGAAGAAGCCATCACCGCATACAACGAAGCGTTACCCATTCTCCGCCAAGTCAAAGACCGCAACAGTGAGGCATTAGCACTCATGAATCGAGGACTTGCCTACTATTCTCTTTCTCGCTATGAAGAAGCCATCACCGCATACAACGAAGCGTTACCCATTCTCCGCCAAGTCAAAGACCACAACAGTGAGGCATTAGCACTCATGAATCGAGGAATTGCCTACTATTCTCTTTCTCGCTATGAAGAAGCCATCACAGCATACAACGAAGCGTTACCCATTCTCCGCCAAGTCAAAGACCGCAATGGTGAGGCAAAGGCACTCATGAATCGAGGAAATGCCTACGCTTCTCTTTCTCGCTACGAAGAAGCCATCACTGCATACAACGAAGCGTTACCAATTTTCCGCCAAGTCAAAGACCGCAATGGTGAGGCAAAGGCACTCAATAATCTAGGAAATGCCTACGCTTCTCTTTCTCGCTATGAAGAAGCCATCACAGCATACAACGAAGCGTTACCCATTCTCCGCCAAGTCAAAGACCACAACAGTGAGGCATTAGCACTCATGAATCGAGGAGTTGCCTACTACTCTCTTTCTCGCTACGAAGAAGCCATCACAGCATACAACGAAGCGTTACCCATTCTCCGCCAAGTCAAAGACCGCAACAGTGAGGCAGGGGCACTCATGAATCGAGGACTTGCCTACGATGCTCTTTCTCGCTATGAAGAAGCCATCACAGCATACAACGAAGCGTTACCAATTTTCCGCCAAGTCAAAGACCGCAACAGTGAGGCAGGGGCACTCATGAATCGAGGACTTGCCTACGATGCTCTTTCTCGCTACGAAGAAGCCATCACAGCATACAACGAAGCGTTACCCATTCTCCGCCAAGTCAAAGACCGCAATGGTGAGGCAAAGGCACTCATGAATCGAGGAATTGCCTACGCTTCTCTTTCTCGCTATGAAGAAGCCATCACTGCATACAACGAAGTGTTACCGATTTTCCGCCAAGTCAAAGACCTCAATGGTGAGGCAAATACACTCAATAATCTAGGCGTGACCCAATTTAAAACTCGTCAGTTCTCTCAAGCAGAACAGTCCCTTCGCCGATCGATTCACATCTATGAAACCATTCGGTTAGATGGGTTATCTGAAAATAACAAAATTTCTTTATTTGAGAACCAAGCCCGCAGCTACCGAACTCTCCAGAAGATTTTGATTGCCCAGAACCAGCCAGAAGCGGCACTCGTTATCTCAGAATGGGGACGAACCAAAGCCCTAATCGAACGCTTACGATCGCAAAACAACAATGCTGTCATCCAAGCACCCGATCTGACTCAACTCCAGCAAATTGCTCAAGCTCAAAATGCAACGTTAGTGGAATATTCCATCATTTACGACAAATTTAAAATCAATGGCAAAGATCAAAACCAAGAATCTGCCATCTACATTTGGGTAATCCAACCCAATGGCACGATCGCCTTCCGCCAAGTCGATCTCAAACCCCTCTGGCAAACTCAAAACACCAAACTTGCCGATCTTGTCACCACCAGCCGCGATGCGATCGGGGTTCGTAGCCGTGGTGAAGACTTCGTTGCCCTACTGCCCTCAACGCTCAATCCCGATCGCCAAAAACAAAACCTCCAACAACTGCACCAACTCCTGATCGAACCGATCGCCGACCTCCTCCCTAAAAACCCCAATGACCAAATCATCTTCATCCCCCAAGAAGAACTTTTCCTCGTCCCCTTCCCCGCCCTCCAAGACCGCAACGGCCAATACCTCATCGAACACCACACCCTCCGCACCGCCCCCTCCATCCAAGTCCTCGACCTCACCCGCCAACAAAAACAAAAACAAACCGCCCACCCCACCCCCAACCGCAGCCTCATCATCGGCAATCCCATCATGCCCACCGTCCGAACGATCTCCGGAGAACGTCCCACCCAACTCCCCAACCTCCCCGGAGCCAAACGCGAAGCCGAAGCGATCGCCCAACTCCTCAACACCCAAGCCCAAACCGGCTCCCAAGCCCGCAAATCCACCCTCCTCCCCCAACTCCCCCAAGCCCGCCACATCCACTTTGCCACCCACGGCCTCCTCGATGACTTCAAAGGCATCGGCCTCCCCGGCGCGATCGCCCTCGCCCCCGACAACAACGGCACCCCCAACGATGGCCTCCTCACCACCGCCGAAATCTTCGACCTCAAACTCAGCGCCGACCTCGTCGTCCTCAGCGCCTGCAACACCGGCCAAGGCACCATCACCGGCGACGGCGTCATTGGCCTATCCCGCGCCTTCATTACCGCCGGAGTCCCCAGCGTCGTCGTTTCCCTCTGGTCCGTCCCCGACTCCCCCACCGCCAACCTCATGACCCACTTCTACCAAACCCTCCAAACCAACCCCAACAAAGCCCAAGCCCTCCGCCAAGCCATGCTCAAAACCATGAAGACACATTCCAACCCAAAAGACTGGGCCGCCTTCACCCTCATCGGTGAAGCCGAGTGAACCCAAATTGATGGATCAATGCTACAGATCCGATCCCCCCTAGCCGCTGTACTACGCGCGGCTAACCCTAGAAAAAAAGGAGAATTTGACCCAATTTCTTTAAAGTCCCCCTTAAAAAGGGGGATTTAGGGGAATCGAGCTTTATAGATCGAAGATTAGCCTTCTAACATAATCTCCCGAGCTGCGACGCGCACGACGGTGGGTTCGCCCCGTTTACGGACGGTTTGACTCCATTCGTGGGCGCTAATGAAGTTGATAACGTGCAAAATGCCGATCGCGGCTTCGACAGCATCGGCTTCACCGCTCAGTTGTAGCTTGATTTTCTTGGTATAGCGGGTCATAGGTTTTCCTCCAAAATGTGAAGTTAATGGACGAGGAAAACCCAAAAAAGCTAGCCGCCCCGTTTTCTGACATGGCGAAACAGGGCGGCTTGGGGTGCTAAAATGCAATCCAGGCAACCATGCTGGGGTTATCAGCTTGGGGGCTTAGCGATCGTTCTGAGGGCCTAATCTCATTGCGATCGCGCTAGTTTTTTGGGCGTATCAGCAGCAAGGATGAAAGGTTCTCGTGCTGCTTAACTATAGCAATGTAGCGGCGATCGTTCTTCCCGTCAACCGTACACAGGTATTAACTTTTGTAGCGCGATCGTCTGAGATTTCAAAGTGTCAAGCACAGACGATCGCGCCCCTAATTGCCCTAATGCTCCAACGCTAAAATAGCGAGCATTTATCCCCAATTTACCTCAAGCTCCCAAGCCGAATCAGGACTTTTCCAAATCTCAAAATCATTGGTAAACACTGGTCGATCGCCCATTGCCAACGCATTCTAATACCAAATCAACCTGTGATTGCAACCCATGACGATCCCCCTAAATCCCCCTTAAAAAGGGGGACTTTGAAAGAATTTGACTAAATTCCCCCCTTTTTAAGGGGGGCTAGGGGGGATCGAATCTGTAGCATTGATAAATCAATTTGGTATAACCCTGCACCGCAACCTCATGTGAGCTGCCCATTTCCCCGATCGGCGGTATCAATGATAATCTGCCGTACCTGTGCTGGAGTCAAATTTGGATTAGCGCTCAGCATCAATGCCGCCACCCCCGACACATGGGGAGCCGCCATGGAAGTTCCATTAAATGCAGCGTACCGTCCACCTGGAACCGTGGAATACACATTTACACCCGGTGCAACCACATAGGCCATACTCGGATCAGTCCCAGCCAAGTTGGAAAAATCTCCCAGATTCAAATTCTGATCGATCGCGCCGACGGCAATGCCTACCTGAGTCGCGATCGCTGCGGGATAGCCCGGTTGGGAAGCCGCATCATTCCCCGCAGACATAATCACGATCGAACCTAACTGCGTTGCATACTGAATTGCATCAATGATTGCTTGAGAGTACGATCCGCCCAAACTGAGATTAATGACATTGGCTCGGTTATTGGCTGCATAACGAATGCCTAGAGCCACTACATCAGATGCCCCTTGCCCATTCTGATCCAAAACTCTAATCGGCATGATTCTTGCATTGTACGCGACCCCCGTTACACCAAATCCATTATTCGCCGCTGCGATCGTTCCTGCAACATGGGTGCCATGATTATCCTCATCCATCGGACTGTTGTCCCCATTCACAAAATCCCAACCCATTACATCATCGATATAGCCATTACGATCGTCATCAATTCCATTACCAAATATTTCACTGGAGTTATACCAAATGTTGTTCTCTAGATCGGGATGGGTATAATCAACTCCGGTATCAATGACCGCAACCACCACATTCTGTCCCGTATAACCACGAGCCCAAGCCTCCGGTGCATTCACTAAATCTTCCCCCCAAGCCACTCCACCTAAGTTAGACACCTCTGGGAAGGGAGACTGGCCGATCGAACTAGCAACCGCAGCCCCAGCATCCACCACACCATACCCAGCAACAGGACTGAAGGGAAGACGACTCGATGGAGGATTCGGACGATCGTTAATTTCGGCAGTGATGCTGTAGCGTCCTGTGGCATAGGTGGCATAACTCGTCACCCGAACAATTAGAATTGTCCCGGCTTCAAAATTCAAAACAATCTCAGAATCCGTTCCTGGCCCTGAATCGTCATCCCAAGCAATCAACTGCCCCGTCTGAAAATCAATAATTTGTAAGTAAGTATCAAAACTATTGGAAGCCAGATCAAACCTTATCTGACCCGCTTGTTTACTCGTGAAGTAATAGTCATCCATATAGGCATTCCGCCGCAGGGGATTGACCGCATCCCAATAGCTCAAGGCTCCATATACCACATCAGTCGTCTTGTCTGCACTGACAGAAGTATTAGAGCTGATGGCAGGAGTTATCGTGCTGTCTAAAACACGATGATTTAACAATGCAGAGGAAGATTGGGAAGAGACTGTATTGCGATCGAATAATGAAGAGGATGAGTTCAATAAATTTGAATATCTTGATGTTTCAGTCATAGCCAATTCACGATTGAATGGATTGGAGGATGGGGTTGAAATCCACATAATTCAGTTCTCAGATGCACGAATGAAGTAGTTCAATTTTCTATTGTTATCACTAGTGGCAGGTTCTGTAATATTTCTTGCAATCCATAGGAAGATGAGTCATGGGTAACAGATAGAAAATCACCCTATAAAAATTACTCTATTAATAGTTATAGATCCGAATCGCCCCTAATATCCCTCGCCTTTTTGAGGGATTACTCTTTTTGAGGGATTACTTTGAGGGATTCCCTGGTTTAGAGACAACAGGCACACAAAGAGAACACGATAGTTTTTCCATAACCTCTTCCCCCTTCAGAATGAGAGGTTAATCAGAGACCCTGAACGCGCTTCAGTTGAGCTTGCTTGACTGAAGAATTCTTAAAACACATCTACACACCATCAATTCATGCTAATTCTGGTAAAAATCCGATTAATGTCCTAATTTTCCTAGATCTAGAGCCATGAACAAACTCCGCCGCCGTCATTTCCTGCAATTTTCTGGGGCGACTCTGGCCAGCATTGGTCTGAGTCAATGGGACTTCTTGGCCCAAGCCCAACGCCATAATCAAGTTCTGGCCCAAGCCACCGGGCGCAAATATGCACTCCTGATTGGGATTAATCAGTATGCCGATCCCAAGATCAATAACTTACAGGGCTGTTTGAGTGATGTGGCAATGCAGTACAACTTACTGCGCTATCGCTATGGTTTTGCACCGGAAAATATCCGGATACTGACCGATGAAACGCCGGAAAAGCCAACCCGCGCCAATATTCTGCGTGCGTTTGAAGAACATTTAATTGCCCAGGTTAAACCGGGAGATATTGCCATCTTCCATTACTCCGGCCACGGGGGGTTGATGCGCGATCCCCACCCGATCGATCCTAAAAATCCCATCAATGGAACATTAATCCCCATGGATTGTTCGCTAGACAATCGCAATGACATCATGGGGCGGACGATCTTCCTGCTGAGTAAGCAGATCCAAACCGATGCCTTTACGATGGTGCTCGACAGTTGCCATTCCGGAGGCGGAACCCGAGGCAACAGCACAGTACGCGCCCTGCGGGTGAGCCGATCGGATGAACCGATCGCCAACCCTAGCCGTGAGGAATTAGCCTACCAAAAGGGGCAACGCGAAAAGCTGGGACTTTCGGAAGCTGAGCTGACTAAGTTGCGTCGTGCAGGCATTGCGAAAGGGGTCGCGATCGGCTCTGCCAAAAAAGAACAACTGGCCGTCGATGCAAAATTTGCAGGATTCCATGCGGGGGCATTAACCTATTTGCTCACCCGTTATCTCTGGCAAAATCCCACAGCGGAACCGTTGCAGGATACCTTTGGGCGGTTGGCGTTGATTACCCGCGAGGTAGCTGCGGACTCTAACAATCCCCAGGAACCGATTAAGGAAGTTGCGCCAGGAAAGCGGTTTGATGCCCAACCTGTTTATCAAATCAAGGCCGATCGTCCCAATGCGGAAGGGGTTGTCACCAAAGTAACGGAAAAAGTAACGGAAAATCAGCCAATCGAATTTTGGTTAGGGGGCGTTTCTTCCAATAGCCTCGAAGCTTACCAACCCGGTAGCCTATTTAGTGTGCTGGATAACCAAGGTAAAGTGGTTGGAGAAATTGAACAAACGGGGTTAGCGGGCTTAGTGGGCTACGGTGTGCTGAAACAGGGCGATCGACCTCAGGTTGGTAGCCTTCTGCGGGAAAAACTGCGTCAGATCCCGAGCGATCGTCCGCTTCAGGTTGCCCTTAGCCCCGAGATCATTGCCAATCGTGCGGAACTGCAAGCGGAACTGGCCAAAGTCTCCAATCTCCAAATTGTGGAGGTGGAGAAGCTCAGCAGTGGTGGGGTGATTATTGGGCCACTGACGGCAGACATTCGCCAGGAAGCCTCTACAAGGGGCATGACTATCAGTCAGCCACCGGGGAGTATTGGCTTGCTGACGGCGACGGAAGGGGCGATCGCGGGGAGTTTCGGCAAGTTGGATGAATCGCCCCAGAGCATTGTCAATCGGCTGCGTCCCCAACTGAAGTCATTACTGGCCCGTCAGTTTCTGCAATCTGTCCTGAATGGCAATACCTCGCAGCTCAAGGTGGATGTGGCGCTGAAAAAGGAGACAGGTGAGGATATTCAAGTTCTAGCTAAGGCAAATTCCCGATCGCTGCATACCCGTCAACCTGCAAAACCATTAAAAGCGGGATCGGAATTTACAATTCACGTCACCAATCAAGAGTCAGTCCCGATCTACATGGCAGCGATCTCCATTGGGGATACGGGGGAACTGGTGATTCTCCATCCCATTGACTGGACTTCACCGGAGTCAGCCGCTTTAGTGGAGAAGGGCAAGACAGCCAAAGCAGAGATCGAGATTGAAGAGTCCCCTGGTTTCTTTGAAATTGTAGTGGTGACGAGTGCGCGCCCCCTACGCGATATGTTGCGCGGCTTACAGCAAATTGCAGCAGCTCGGGGAATTTCTGGGCGTAGTGTTCTGCCCTTCGATCAGGGTAGTCGTTCTGCGGGTGAGTCTGATGATACGGTCGTTGAATCTGCTCGCAATCTGACCCGTGATTTGACCCGTGGCTTCCGTCCCAAGACGGGTGCAGCGGAGCGGCGGGGACTGGATCCTCAACAATCGGGCGTTTTTTCAACCGTTCTCCAAGTTGTTCGATAATTTGAAGCCTTGTGTTGATTGATGCGTGTAATTAGTTCAATTCACTGAGATCAAATTGATTTATCAATGCTACAGATCCGATCCCCCCTAGCCCCCCTTAAAAAGGGGGGAATTTAGTCAAATTCTTTCAAAGTCCCCCTTTTTAAGGGGGATTTAGGGGGATCGTCATGGGTTGCAA